>JAPPPC010000654.1 GCA_028817685.1 Rhodospirillaceae bacterium | reverse complement strand
CACAGGATCCGCTCCGCGTGCAGCGCCAACTGTGCCCGGTCGCAGGCCTCCAGGGCGGAGGTGTAGAGCGAGGGGAAGATGTAGATGGTGCGGTCGTCTTCCGACGGCAGTTCGGCACGATAATCGGCCGGCAGGGACACCCGTCCCTTACGGTCGATCTTGTTCTCGTGGGTGCCGATGAATAACGCCATCGCGATATCTGGTCCCGATTACCGCTTTCTCCCGGTTTGAATTGGCGCGCGTCGATCCTCGCCGGTGCGGGTGTTTCGCATGCCATGGAAATGGGTACGGCATGCCCCAAAATGGGATTTTATGGAATATCATGGGCTAAAATGGGAAGTCAAGCAAAGCACAAGAAATTACAGAGAATAGAAGGATTTATTCTGTTCTTTTCTAGAATCCATGTCTTGCGATATTTGAAACCAAATCCACAAGACTTTGTGTTAACACAGCATGATTAGCATGTTCCCGAATCGGGTTCAATTTTTGTTCTAAATATGTTCTTGATTAGGCGAATCGTTTGTTTTTAATTTTCATGGGATCGCATGGGATTGCGCCCAAAAACACGGGCCGGCGGCGTTGTCGCCCGTCGTCCTCGAATCTTTCGGCGAATACTTGATATCCGTGGCGGACTTTCCGTGGCCAGCGGCGTTTGCAATACTGGGTGGTATAGGTGTCCGTTGGATCGCGCCAAAGGGCGCGTGCCGGGCTCGCCATTTATGGGTTACCGTCGCAAGAGGGAGCCGTGAGTATTCAGCCGTGAGTATTCAAACGACACATCGGCTTCTTGGCGATTTACACCTTAAATTCGCCGGTCGTGGCGGTCGTTCTCGCGCTCACCGTCTACGTCCTGTTTACGTTACTGCTGTCGGCGACACGGGTTTATGGGACGATCAGTGAGTTGAAGGACAGCCGGGCGGGAATTGGGGAATGCATCTCCCGCGGTTTCGGGCAATTGTTTCCCGTCGTCGCCGTGGACCTCCTCGTCGCCAGCGCGGTCGCCTATCACGATCTGCGGATCGCCAAAGATGGCGTTAGCGCGGCGGAAATTGCCGCCGTCTTCGATTGAACTCTTTTCGCGCTCGATGAGACCGCCGATATGCTAGGTTGAGGTGAATCCGTTTGTTGAATTTCATCCTTGGGGCGCCGACCTTGAAGGCGCGTGCGCAAACGCTCGGGAGGTGAGGTATATGAGCGTAGACAGTGTTGACCGAGAACCACCGAAATTTCGTGTCGGGGCGGCACTCAGCAAGACCTTCTCCGTGCTGTTTCGCAACATCGTGCCGTTCGGCATTCTGGCACTAATTTTCAACGTCCCTTTGCTTTTGCTTTCACAATTTGGGACGGGGTCCGGCACTGAAGGTGTCGGTATGAGCTTGCTTTCTCAGATCGTCATTGGCCTCGCGACCATTCTGCTGAGCTTCCTGCTTTCCGCTACGCTCGTCTATGGGACAATTTTGGAGTTGCGGGGCGGCCGGGCTGGAATCGTCGAATGCATGACCCGCGGTTTCGGGTTGCTGTTGCCGGTCATCGGCGTCGGCATCCTTGTCTCGCTTGCCATCGCCGTTGCGGTGTTCGTGTTCATCGTGCCGGGCTTGATCTTTAATGCAGCCCTCGTCGTTGCCGCGCCCTTGGGCATGATCGCCGCGGGTGTCGTCGCGGTGATGTTCTCGGTCGCCATCCCGGCGGCGGTGGTCGAGCGGCCGGGGGTTATGGCCAGCCTGACCCGCAGCCGCGAGCTGACGAAGGGAAACAGGTGGCGTGTCTTCGGTCTGTTCGTGGTCTTGGTGATCATCAATTTCGTGATCACCGGGGCCATGTCGCTCGTGTTTGGGGTCAGCATGTTGACCGCAGGTGCCGAGGCATCGACCTTGTTGATTGTCGTGAATCTCCTCGCTCAGGCATTTATGTCGGCGCTGTTCGCGGTGACCACCGCCGTTATTTACCATGATCTGCGGATCGCGAAGGAAGGCGTCAATGTGGAACAGATCGCAGCTGTCTTCGAATGAACCGAGCGCCGCTTTCGATCTGACCTAAGCCCCGTCGTGCTTGTCGCGGCGGCGCCTGCCGAACAGGGCATGGCGTTCCAAGTGGCCACGCAAGGCCGCGTAAAAGGTCTCCAGGAACCGGTCGTCGGTGACTGGCGCGGCCGGTGGCTGCCAGTCGATCTTCGCCTTAATCCGGTCGGCGACGGATCGGCGCGTCTCCTGCGCATTCGGGCCCGTGCGGCGCAGCACGTTTTCCAGGGTTTGCAGCTCGTAGATCCCGTAGACAGAGAGCTGTGCGTCGGTGAAGCGGATCGGTCCCCCGGCCATGGCGCGCTGCGCTGTCATGTCGGGCAGCAGAGTGCTTTTCGGCGATTCGACGACCCAGGTGCCGGCAATGAGATCGCCCGCGCGCAGGCGGTTCTTGTTGAAGAAGGGCAGGGCGAGCAACGCGCCGATCCAGCATAGGGTCAGCAGGTTCGCGAGCACGGCATCGCCCGTCCCACCGAAGGAGAAGAGCAGCGAAATCGGCAGGAACATTTCGACCTCGCGCATCAGGTTGCGTGCGAACACCGCCTCCGGTTTTAGCCGGCCGCCTTTCCGATCGATGACGCGCAGGCCGAGCGCGCGTTTGCCGGGGGTCGCGCCCTGCCAGCGCAGCTCGAAAAAGATGAAATAGAAACTGCGCAGGGCGAAGGAGAGCAGCAGCGCGACCGAAATGCCCCATCCGCTGCTATTTCCGGGGATGAGCGTGATGGCGGCGACGGCGCCGGTAACCAGGACGGTCACGATGATCGTCAAATCGATCAGGACAGCGGCAACCCGTTCGCCTCGCTCGGCAAGACGCAGTCGTAAGGGGACGCCCTCTGGCGTGACGATTTCGCGCCGGTTGCGGTCGGCTCGGATGCTGTCGTCAATCGCGGTCACGGCCTGCTCCAGCGCGCAGGAAATATAACAGCCAGTACAGCAGCATTGTCGCGCCGATCAGGTAACGTAGCGTCATGTCGGTGATGAGCTGACGCCCGAACCCTTCCAGCAGGGCGGCGGCGAAGAACAGGGCGACGGTGCCGATCACGATTTTCGCCGCCTGCCTGCCGCGGTTGGCGAGCCGTGCCAGCCGGCTTTGCCGGGTCGGAAAGATGAGAGCGCTGGCGACGACGAAGCCGGCGCCACCGCACAGCACGACGGCCAGAAGTTCCGTCGTCCCGTGAATCGTCAGCCAGGCCGCCAGCTCCGGCAGCAGGTCCTGCGCCGCATAGAGCGCGGTGAAGGCGCCCAACATCAGGCCCGTCGTGAACAGCAGAATGGCCGTGGGCACGCCGAAGAAAAAGCCCAGCGCGAAACAGAGCATGCCGATCCGGGCATTGTGCGTGAACAGGAAGCTGGCGAACGCGTTCAGCCGTTCCACAGCGCTGTCGGCGCCGCTATAGAGAACCGCCCGCAATTCCTCCGCTGTGCTTGTCGGCCCTCTGCCGTTGGCGAGCGATTCGGAGACAAAACTGTAATACCAGTCCGGGTTCGCCGCCGTCAGGACATGCCCGACGATGGCGCCTAGCACCATGATCGCGGCGGATAGCAGGATCGGCCATGCCGCACCGCGGACCGCGGCCGGGTACTCGACGGCGAAGAAACGCCACAATCCGCTGGCGAGGCTGGCGCGCCCGCCATAGATGCAGAAATAGGCGCGCATTCCGAGGCTTTCCAAATACCGCAGGACGTTCTGGTCGAGCGTGATACTGCGCGCGACGGACAGCGCCGACAGGGTCGCGCGGTAGAGGACCGGCAAGCGCAGCAGCTCGTCCGGCGTCAGCGCATCGAGGCCGCTCCTGTTGGCGCGCTGAACCAGCGCGTCGAGTTCCGTCCAGGTGGCTTCCCGTTCGCGCCGGAAGTCGTAACTCTTGAGTTGCGGTTCGGCCACTAGATCAGTTCCTGCTGTTTGATCAGCATATACCGGTTCAGCAGATCGCTGCCGATCTCTGCGCTGGGCGCGTCGATGCAGTGGACCCCCATGCGCCGCAGACGCTCCAGGACGATGCGGCGTTCGCGCAGAAAACTGTCGGCGATGACTGTGCGGTTGGCGTCGCGCAGGGTATCCGGCGGCGCTTCCACGGCCTCGACGAGATCCGGGTTGCGCAGCGTCACGAACAGCACGAGATGGCGGGACACCAGCCGCTGGATATTCTCCAGCATCAATTCGGCGGTGATCGTATCGACGAAGTCGGTCAGGAGGACGATCAGCGACCGCCGCTTCAGCCGGCCCAGCAGCGCCATCAGGCCGAGCGTGAAATTGGTTTCGTCCTGCCGGTAGTCGATCTCGGCGGTGAGCCGCTGCAGACGCGGAAAGCGCTGCACGCCGCCGAACGGTTCCGCGAACGTTCGAACGTCGGAATCGAAGCCGAAAACGCCGATCCGGTCGCCGGTGCGCAAGGCGGTGTATCCGAGCAGCAGACCCGCATGTATCGCGTGATCGAGTTTGTGAAGCCCTTGCAGGTGTCCGGCCATCAGATGGCCGGTATCGAAAGCGAGGATGATCTGGTGATTGCGTTCCGTCCGGAACTCCTTGCAGACCAGCTTGTGATGGCGCGCCGAGTGCTTCCAGTCGATCGACCGGTGGTCGAGCCCGGGAACGTATTCGCGTAAGGCGTCGAATTCCGTGCCGTCGCCCTGCTGGCGCTGCATCTTGACGCCGAACAGCGCGTCCCGGGCGGCGAAGGTCACCGCGGCGCGCTGCACGGCGCGGACGTTGGGAATGACCGGTATGGACCGGTTGAGCGACTGGACATGCCGACGTTCGGCCAACGACATCGGTCCGGACCAGCGCAGCCACAGCCGCTGGAGTTCGGTCACGCCGCGACGCGCCGGCGTCAGCGGCAACTCGAACCGCAGGGTTTCACCGGATCTCAGGACGCCTTGCTGTTGCGGCGGAGACGTCAGCAACACATCGACATCGCACAGGATCTCAAAGGCGGACGGTGGATGATTGCTGCTGCCCGTTATCGTCACGGCCATGCTGTCGGTCTCGCCGACGAACAGCACGTCCGGTGTTTCGATCGTCAGCGAGAGTTGTCGGAACGGCGACGTTCGTAGCGCGTCGAAACCGATGACCAAGAGCGCGAAACCGAGATAAGCAATCCCGATCGGCCACAATGCGTCGTCGAAGATGATCAGGAACAGCGTCAGCGGGATGCCCGCGGCCAGAACCAGAAAGGCGCGAAAGGTTGGCCGCATCAGCGCGGCGCCGCGACCTGTTCAAGGATCTGTCCGATCACCATATCGGTATCCGATCCTTCGATCTCCGCACCGGGCGCCAGCACGACGCGGTGCCGCAAGGCCGGTGCGGCGAGCGACTTGATATCGTCGGGGATCGCGAAATCCCGGCCCTGCAAGGCGGCGTAGGCCCGCGCCGAAGAGGCGAGCATCGTCGCGCTGCGCGGTGAAGCACCGAACTGGAGGGAGGGGTGCTCCCGAGTCGCGCGAATAAGGTCGACGATGTAATCGATCAAATCTCCCGACAGCCTGATATCGGCGACAAACGCGCGAATCCGTTCGATGTCATCGAGGGTTGCAACGGTTTCGATATCGAATTCCTCGAGTTTCGGCATCATGGTGCGGTGGCCGTGCCGCTCGACGATGCCGCGTTCCTCATCGCGCGATGGATAGTCGAGCGTGTGTTTGAACAGGAACCGGTCGAGCTGCGCCTCCGGCAGCGGATAGGTGCCTTGCTGCTCAATCGGATTTTGGGTGGCGATGACCATGAACCCGCTACCAAGATCGTGCGTTTCCCCGTCGATCGTTATTGCGCGTTCGTGCATGGCTTGCAGCAGCGCCGCCTGTGTTTTTGGGGGTGTCCGGTTGATCTCGTCGGCCAGCAAAAGCTGGGTGAAGATCGGGCCCTTGGTCAGTGAGAACTCGTTGGTCTGGAAGTTGAACAAATTGGTGCCGAGCACATCGCCGGGCATCAGGTCGGGCGTGAACTGAATGCGTCCGAAATCAAGGGACAGACTGCGTGCGAAGGATTGGGTAAGCAGTGTCTTGGCGGTGCCGGGCACCCCCTCCAGCAGGATGTGCCCATCGGAAAGCAGGCTGACCAGCATCAGGTCAAGCGCCGCATCCTGCCCGACTACAATGCGGCGGACCTGTTTGCGCAGATTCTCGCTAACGGCTTGTATGGCGTCCAGATCCATCGAGCATCTCCTGCTTCCATGTGTGCAAACGCTTCAACGCGCGCAAGACGGCCTCTGTTTGAGTGCGTCCCTTGGGTGTCGCGGATTCGATGTCGCGCTGCAAGTCCCTATAGCGGGTTGTCACGCCGCGGGTGTCGCCGACCCGATCGATCCAGTCGCGCTTCGCGTCTTCCGACAGGTGACGCGGTGTGTGCAGCCGGTTCGTGACCTGCCGAAATATGACCGCCGGATACCGGCGGGCAATCTGCACCCCTTGTCCGGATTGATACAGTAGATCCACGGCGGTTTCGATCAGACCGGTATCGGCGACCCGATGATCTTCGGTTTCGCTTTGCGGTGCGCCGAACCGCCCGGTCGATGCCCAGAGCAGTGTGACGATCGCGGCTGCCGTCAACATTGTGACCACGATATAGGGGAGCTCGAACATTTTTCGCCACAGATTGGGGTTGCTGCGGAAGCCGTGAATTGTCTCGTCGATGATCAGGGGGGCGCTGCCGGACTGGAACAATGTCATCGCGTCGATGAGAAGGTTCGCATTCTCGCCCTCATCGAGACCGTGATTGGACAGCAGGTCGGGGTCGGAGATGACGAAAACCGAACGGCCGTTCACACGCATCCCGCCGATCAGTATGCCTTCGGGGCTGGCAAGGATCGGCGTCAGACTGGATGAATTGATCAGTTGAACGTTTTCGATCTTCGGTGCGGCGCGCGATCGCATGCGGTTCCACAACGGCGTATTGTCCGAGCCGCCCGGACGCAAATTCCGAATCGAATCGAACGGCACCTCACCCCATCGAGGGATCTCGTTTGGCCGCACAAGCGTCGCCTCCGGCAACAAGTTCCGCAGCACCGATTGCACGGAATCCGGCGGTAGCAAGCCCGCATGCAGCAACCATCTTGGCTTTTGCGGATCCGGGAATCCGCGCCATTTGGGCAGCACCAGTAATGTTCTTTCCGCTGCTGGCAGCCCGCCTTGCTTGTCGATCTGCCGAAGTGACGGTTCGGCCAGTATCAGAAGGGCGCCGTCCCGCGCTTTCTCGGCGGAGTCGTTCTGACTGACGATGACCGCGAAACTCTGCCGCCGCAGCAATTCGACGAAAGCCTTATGGCCGATCGCGGATTCTGAAAAACTGTTCGCACCGCTTTTTATCCCGGTGTCTCCGTAAACGATGAAATAGATGGCGCCGGCAAAGGTCAGGGCTCCGGCGACGATGAGCAGCGCCACCGTGCGTGGGGAAAACCCTGAATCATGCAATGAAGTCACGGGGAGGGGCTCGCCAAGATGTGCCGGTAGCCGCTCAGGCACTGCTCGTAGGTCGCGCGGCTAATCTGTCGACCGCCGAAATGTCCAAGTTCCACGGCGGAGACGATGAAGGCGAGGCCATCCTGTGCGGGTGCCGGCAACGCAGCTTTGACCAGAAGTTCTCTGCTGGTCATTGCGGCGCCGCTAGTGAAAATGCTTCTGCGGAGTAAATCTTCGAAACATTTCAGCAAAAGAAGATGGACTGCTTCGCTGAACGCGCCGGCATTGGAGAGCTTCTCGATCTCGTCAAGCGAGTTCGGTGGCGCTGATCCTTCCTTCCCGTTCGCTAGGGCGCTGTCAGCCATGGGCAAACCTTCGGTTTGCGCTTGCCGGTCGAAATAATTCACGACGGCGCGGAGCAACGCATAGGCCAGAAGGACCACCCCGACCGCAGCGAGCACCCATAAGAGGAACTTCAGGACCGGGGACGGGTTGCCGACAGTCGGTTCTTCCGTCGGCGCCTGATCGGGAAGTTCGATCTCCTGCCGTTCGAATTTAGGCAGGCTGCGTTGGTATTCCCTGTCGGACAGAATCGAATCGACGTCGCTTTGGATGTCGGCCCGAGCCGGATGAGGTATGGCGAAAAGGATCGAGCCGATCAGTATGGCAACGTACAACAAGCATCTACGGGCGTAGCACGCATCGAAGGCGGACCTGCCGCTTCGCCTTGCTGCCAAGATGCTGCCGATTGTTTGCATATTTTTGGGGGTTGAATTCACCTGGCCGCGACCGGCTGCAGTATAGGCTTGGTTGGGGCGTGCCGAAACTATTCACGTAATGGCTGGTAAGCCGAAAAATGCCAGACGGCCTGTAAGCCGGGTTCTGTTCCCGCCCGAAGGCGTTCGATGGCCATTCATCTGGGACGCCCGTCGCCGGACGCCTCGCGCGACCTACCCGGGCGGCGGCTCGAAAGCCCGCCTGCCGGGGCCGAAGCCCCGACGCGCCGCCCCTATACGGTCTTGCTCCCGGTGGGGTTTACACTGCCGCTTCCGTTGCCGGTCGCGCGGTGCGCTCTTACCGCACCATTTCACCCTTACCCGTCACTGCCGAAGCGCGGACAGGCGGTATGTTTTCTGTTGCACTTTCCCTAGGGTCGCCCCCGCCGGACGTTATCCGGCACCGTGCTTCCGTGGAGCCCGGACTTTCCTCCCCCCGATGCGGTCGCCCGCGCCGAAAGGCGACCATCCGGCCGTCTGGCGCGTCCTTCATAAAGAGCTGACCAATTTAGTCAATCAGCGCGAGCAGACCGGCCAATCGCCGTGCGCATTCAGAATCGGCGATCCCGTCGATTTGGGCGGGCCGAAAACGACGTTGGAAAGCGGTCGTCGCCGCGTCCAGGTCGGCGATGTCATAGCCAAATCGGGAAAGCCGATCCGCGAAGACGTTCGTGTCCGGATCGCCCTCCTCCGGCCATAGCCCGAGTCCCGCTGCGGCCAGCCGGGCCCAGTCGAACAATTCTCCGGGATCTTCCTTGCGGGTCGGCGCTACGTCGGAATGGCCGACGACATTGCGCGCCGTGATCGGATGGCGTGCGAGGATGTCTGTTGCCAATGCGATCAGCGCCGCCATTTGCGGTTCCGGAAAGGGACGGTAGCCGAACTCATGCCCAGGATTGACCAGTTCGATACCGATCGACCGATCGTTGATGTTGCTGTGGCCGCGCCAGGCTGCGACGCCGGCGTGCCAGGCCCGGCGGTCCTCCGCGACCAGCCGGTGAGCGGTCCCGTCCTCCTCAATCAGATAGTGGGCGCTGACTTCCGCATCCGGGTCGGTCAGCCGGTCCAATGCGGCGGCGGCGTCGACCATGCCCGTATAATGCAGCACCAGCATGTCGATGACGGTGCCGTCCGGGCGCGGGCCGTGATTGGGCGAGGGGCTTTCGATGATCGGGAGCATGGGGATGAGTTTAAGCGCATCGGGCGCGATTGTCCGCCTCATCTGGCGCTTCTTCCGGCGGTCTCCTACCCTGCCAGCGCCTCGCGTTTGATTTCGATCTCCAGCCAGCGTTCCTCGGACTCGTCCTTCTCTTTTTGTGCGGCTTCCAAGCGTGTCGCCGCCTTGTCGAATCCGGCGCGGTCCTTCTGGATGAAGTCGGGGTCGGACAGTTTGGATTCCAGCGTTGCGATTTCTGCCTCCAGCGCCGCGATGCGGCCGGGCAGTTCCTCCAAGTCGGTCTTTTCCCGGTAACTGAGCCGTTCCCGCTTTGGCGCCGCCGCCCGTTGTTTGGCCGGTTTGGCGGGGCGGGCGGTTTCGGCCGCGGCGGGCCGTTGCTTGCTGTAGTCCGCGTAGCCGCCGACATACTCGCCCACGCGGCCGTCGCCCTCGACGGCGATGACGCCGGTGACAAGCCGGTCGAGAAAATCCCGGTCATGGCTGACCAGCAGCAAGGTGCCGTCATACTCGCTTAGCATATCCTCCAGCAGGTCGAGCGTGTCCATGTCGAGATCGTTGGTCGGTTCGTCCAGAACCATCAGGTTGCAAGGTTTCGCCAGGCTCTTGGCCAGGGCGAGCCGGTTGCGCTCGCCGCCGGACAGGGTCGAGACCGGGCTGCGTGCCTGGGATTCGTCGAACAGGAAATCCTTCAGATAGCTCACCACATGGCGCTGCCGCCCCTGTGCGATCACGCTGTCGCCGCCTTCCGGGCACAGCGTGTCCCACAGCGAAACGGTGGGGTCCAGATCGGCACGGCGCTGGTCGAAATGCATGATTTCCAGCCGCGCGCCATGCTTGATCTCGCCGCCATCCGGCGCCAGATCGCCGATCAGCATGCGCAACAAGGTCGTTTTTCCGGCGCCATTGCGGCCGATGATGCCGATCCGGTCGCCGCGCAGGATGCGCGTCGAAAACGAGTCGATGATCGGCCGGCCCTCGAAGGATTTCGAGATGCCGTCCGCGTCGATCATGATGCGGCCGCTGCCCGGCGCGTTGGCGGCGGCCAGGGCGGCCTTGCGGTCGGATCGCACCAGCGCCGCGCGCGCCTCGCGCAGCGTTGCGAGCTTGCGAAGCCGCCTCTGGTTGCGCCTGCGGCGTGCGGTTACGCCGCGATGCAGATAGCGCGCTTCCGCTTTGAGGTGCTGTTCGACCCGGTTGCGCTCCCGTTCCTCTTCGTCGAAGACCCGGTCGGCCCAGGCCTCGAAACCGCCATAGCCTTCCTCCAGCCGCCGCACCTGTCCGCGGTCGAGCCACAGGGTGGTTCGGGTCAATTGAGTGAGGAACGCGCGGTCGTGACTGATCACCAGCAGGCCGCCGGTAAATCGCGCCAGTTCCCCTTCCAGCCATTCGATCGTCGGCAGGTCGAGATGGTTGGTCGGCTCGTCGAGCAGCAGGATGTCCGGGTCGCCGGCCAGTGCCCGCGCCAGCGAGACACGCCGTATCTCGCCGCCGGACAGTTCGTTTGCGCGGCGTTCCGGGTCCAGCTGAAGGCGGTCGATCAGGGCGGCGGCGCGGTGCGGTTCGGCGCCGTCCGAGCCGACATGGTCGGCCACGGTTTCCTCCGGTTGGAACGCGGTCTCCTGCGGCAGATACGCGACCCGGGTGCCAGGCTGCAGGAACCGCTCACCGGTCTCGATGTCGATCTGTCCGGACAGCGCCTTGAGCAAGGTCGACTTGCCGCCGCCATTTCGGCCGACGAGGCAAATGCGGTCGCCGCGACCGACCTCGACATCGACATCTTCAAACAGTGGCGCGCCGCCGAACCCGGCCCGGGCGCCGCGCAAAGCCAGCAGGGGTGGCGCCATCAGCTGAACCCGCGTTCCTTCTGCACCGTCTCATAGGCAGCATTGATGCCGGCGAGCTTGGCGTTCGCGACCTCGATAAACTCTTCGGGAACGCCCTGCGCCATCAGCCGGTCGGGATGGTTCTCGCGCACCAGGGTGCGGTAGGCGGATTTGATCTCGTCGTTCGTCGACTCGCGCGTCACGCCGAGCAGTTGGTAAGGATCGGCGGCGTCCGGGTCGAGCGTCGTCGCCGTGGCGCGTTCGAAAGCGGAGCTGTCGAGGCCGAAAATCGCCGAGACGTCCTGGAGATATTGTCTTTCGTCCGGGTGCAGCTTGCCGTCTGCATGGGCGATATAGGCCAGGCAGTTCAGCAACTCCTCCAGCACCACAGGGTTGTCGCGGAACATGCCAGCGAGTTGCTTGGCATAGGGTTCGAAGCCGGCGCTGTCGCGACGCGCCTGATTGAAGACCTTGGCAACGTTCGCCGTTTCATGCGACGGCACGCGGAACATCTGCTTGAAGGCGTCGATCTCGTCGCGGGTAACGACACCGTCCGCTTTTGCCATTTTCGCGCTCAGCACGATGACGCCGATCGTGAAGGCGATCGATTTGGTCGGGTCGCCCTCGCCTTCCTCGCTCTGCGCGGCGCGGTAACGGTCCACCGCATGGCCCGCGATGGCGCCGATCAACGCGCCCAGCGGTCCCGCGAGGGCGAGGCCGGCCGCGCCCCCTAAGATTTTTCCCCAAATGCTCATGGCATGAGAATCCGTTTCGTCACGGTTGGCGCGAGTCTAGAGAGCTTGCAAAAGATAAGCCAGTGCGCGTTGCGCCGCAGGGGGGCTGCCGATCAGAACTTCGTCAGATACGCGTCGAGCTCCCAGGTCGAGACTTCGTTGTGGAAGTCCCACCATTCTGCCGTCTTCAATTCTCGGTACGACGCGGCCAGTTCCGGGCCCATCACCTGTTCGCCCAGCGGGTCGCGCCCGAAGGCCTCGATCGCCTCCAACAGGGTCCGAGGCAGCGTCTGTACGCCCTGTTCCGCAAGCTGTGCGTCGTTCAGCTCATACATGTTGATGTCGCGCGGGTCGCCCGGATCGAGATTGCGCTCGATACCGTCCAGGCCCGCCCCCAGCATCATGGCCGCGGCGAGATAGGGGTTCATGCTCGAATCCACGGCCCGGCATTCGACACGCGCGGAGGATAGATAGACGCCCTCGCCCGGCTTCTGATCGCCCTCGATTTCCGGGCGCAGCATCGGTACCCGCAACATGTGCGTGCGGTTGTTGCCGCCATAGGAAATGAAGATCGGTGCCCAGGTGTAGCCGGTCATCGATCCGGTCTTGACCAGCCGCTTATAGGAATTGACCGTCGGGCAGGTCGTCGCGACGACGGCCGGCGCGTGATCGAGGATGCCGGCCATGTACTGGTAGGCCAGGGTCGACAGGCCGCAGCCGCGCGGATCGGCACTGTCGCCGAAGACGTTTTGGCCGGTTTCCAGCGACTCGAAGGACATGTTGAAATGGGCGCCGCTGCCGGTGCGCGAGGAATAGGGTTTGGGCATGAAGGTCGCCTCGAAGCCATGCTTGCGGGCGATTTCCTTCATCATCAGCCGCCACAATACGTAGCGGTCGGCCATCGTGAGGATATCGGCATAGGCGAAGTCGAACTCGAACTGGCTGTTCGCGTCCTCATGGTCGAAGGAATGCACCTCCCAGCCAAGCTGGTTCATATAGCCGACGGTTTCGCTCAGCCAGTCGAGGTTTTCCAGCAGCCCGACAACGTCGTAGGCCGCCTTGGGCAGCACGTCCAGCGGATTGGCCGGGACCACCGTATCGCCGTCGCGCCGCACGAGGAAGATCTCGCATTCGATGCCGAGATTGACCCGGTAGCCCATCGCCGCCGCCCGTTCCACCTGCCGCGCCAGAATGGTGCGCGAACACATTGGCCAGGGGTCGTTGTGATATTTCAGATTGCCCGGCGCCCAGGCCACTTCGGGCCGCCAGGGCAGTACGGTGATCGCGTTCGGGTCGGGATGGATCGCCAGCTCGTCATCCTGGGGTCCCTGGCCCAGCCCGTCCAGCGCCGCGCCGGTGAACAGCTCGGAACCGCGCATCATGCGCTGGAAATGGTGCAGCGGCACCGATTTCGCCTTGGGAATGCCGTGCACGTCGACATAGGCCGACAGGCAATAGGTCACGCCCTGATCGTGCAGCGATTGCTCGATCTCGGCCAAAGACGGCGATGATCCGGTGTCGTTCCCTGGATTCGGCATGGGATGCCCTTTCCCTTCTGACCCTGTCACGTTCGCGCGGCAGTATCCGGGACGGGGTTTTGTCGCGCAACCGTTCGAACCGCCGGGCGAGGCGCGTTATGATCGGGCAAATGTCTCAAACGAAGGAACAGGCTCCATGAACATCGATACCGGCACCGAGGAACTACTTTGCGATCTCAGCGACCGCGTGCTTACCGTGACGCTCAACCGGCCGCAGGCGCGCAACGCCCTGTCGATGGAGCTGATGTTCGCGCTGCGCCGCATCCTGGCGGAATATGGCGATCATGAGGATGTGGCGGCGCTGGTGGTGACGGGTGCGGGCAGCGCGTTCTGCGCCGGCGGCGACGTGAAGCGGATGGCGGCGCGCAAGGCGGACGACCAGACCGCGGAAGAGAAGTTCCAGGTGATGGTCGCGCGGCATCGCGAGACGGCGGGCGTCATCCGGCAGCTGCGCATTCCGACCGTTGCGGCTTTGCCGGGACCGGCGGCGGGGGCGGGGCTCGCGCTTGCGCTCTCCTGCGACATGCGGATCGCGGCCGACACGGCTTTCGTCAGCACCGGCTACGCCAAGGTCGGGCTGCCGGGGGACTACGGTGCTTCCTGGCTGCTGACCCAGGTGGTTGGGCCGGGAAGGGCGCGCGAACTGATGCTGACCTGCGAGCGGGTGAAAGCCGACCGGGCCTACGAGATCGGCCTGTTCAACAAGGTCGTGCCGGCGGACGAACTGGCGGACGCGACGCGCGATCTGGTGACGCCGCTGGCGAATGGCCCGCGGGTCGCGTTCCGCTATCTGAAGGACAATCTCGATGAAGCGCTCACCATCGACCACGCGACCGCCATCGAGAATGAGGCGGTGCGCATGCTGCGCGGACAGAGCACGGCCGATCACAAGGAAGCGGCCAAGGCCTTCGTTGAGAAACGTGCGCCGCAATTCGTCGGGCGGTAGGGCGCGGCGAGGTCCGGTCCGTCAGCCGCCGCGCGCGTCTTCCGGCGGCGTGACCTGCGGGATCAGGCCCAGCCGCCCGATGCCCGGCAGCTTGATCGCCAGGTTCAGCGGGTCGATGCCGAAGGTCAGGCCGACGAGATTGACCTCGAGCCCTTCCTCGACCGCCGCCAACACGCCGAACAGGCCTTTCACGTTGAACTGGTAGCCGGTGCCGCTCGGCACTTCGGAGACCAGGCTGTCGCCGAGGTAATCCTTGCCGATCGCCGTCGGCGGCAAATCGAGCCGCAATTCCGGCACGTGGCGGGCGACCCAGGCGGTAAAGGTGTTGCTGTTCGGGCCGGGATAGGCCTTGTAGCCGTGCTGATAAGGGTAACGCCGTGCGGCCACGTCGATGCGCCGGATGATGTCGTCGACCCCGTCGCCGCGCAGTTCCGCGAGCAGCGCCGGGCGCCGGCCGAACCAGTAGCGGTCGGGAATGCCGTTATGGACAGTCAGTACGCTGTGCCCGCCATAGCCGCGCCAGCCGATCACCTCGTAGATCGTGTAGGTATTTGCCGCGGTCGGCTTGACGGAGATCCAGGTATGCACGCCGAAGGCGCCTCGCCAGCTGAAGGTGCGGGCGGCATAGACATGGACGACGGCTTCTTTCGTCGTCAGCGGGTCGGGCGCGATGTTCGCCGGTTCCCGGCTTGCCGTCCGCCAATCGCTGCCCAAGACGTCGCCTCCTACCAAGACCGCGACGGGCCCCGCCAGAAGCCCCAACAGAACCAGCATTGTCCGCCTGACCCATCGCATCGACAATAGATAGGCGCGCTTGATGGGTCCCGCAACGGGCGGGCCGGTGTCGGGGCGATCGGGCGCCTCCGTCCGGGGTGTCGGCGTTTCGGTCATGCTGGTTCGCGTGCGAGCCTCAATCCAAGCGAAACCCTATCACAGGGTGATGAAGAATTTGTTCACGTCTAAGAGTCCTGCAAGGCCGCGGGCAGGTTCTCGATGCGTCCATCCTGTGCCTCGAATTCGGTCAGATGCGCGTGGTCCAACTCGATCTGCAGCGAGTTGTTGAAGCGGTTGAAGAAGCCGGCGAGACCGATGCGCATCGTCAGCTCGACGATCTGCGGCTCGTCGAACTGCGCGTGCAGTTGTTCGAAGACGGCATCGCGCATCGTGGCGGACCGTTCGCTCACCGCGATCGCGTAGTCGCGCACCAGCCGGTCGGTATCGTCGAGGCCGGGGCACTCCGGATCGAGAATGCGTTCCGTCGTCTCGTGGCCGAGGCCGGTTTTGTAGAGATGCGTCGAATGCCGGCCGACGCAGTGCCGGCATTCGTTCAGCCGCGACACGGTGACGATGGCGATTTCGATATAGCGGCGCGGCATGGTGCCGTGTTCGGCGAAGCTGCGCATCAGCGCATCGATATGGACGAGCTGTTCGGGGCAGTGCGCTGCGACTTTCTCCCAGGTCGGGTCGGCAATCTGCGGCGGTAAATCCTCGGTGGCAATTTCGCTGATGCGCGGCATGGCGGCTCCTCGATTGCGGCTTGCGGGACCATAGCAGGGACCGGCTTCGAATTTAACGTTGATAATTTATCGATAAAATGTCTATAAAAAGGCAATTCAATGATATTCGCAGGGAGTGCTGCATCATGACCGAAGCCGACGCGCGCTGGCAGTACTGGATTGACCGTGGGGGAACCTTCACCGACATCGTGGCGCAGCGGCCCGACGGTGAGCTGGTGACCCACAAGCTCTTGTCCGAGAATCCGGAGGCCTATCGCGATGCCGCGGTGCAGGGTATCCGCGAACTGATGGGCGTGCCGGCCGGTGCGCCGATCCCCGGCGCTGAGATCGACGTGGTCAAGATGGGCACGACCGTCGCGACCAACGCGCTGTTGGAGCGCGAAGGCGACCGCACGCTGCTGGTCACCACGGACGGGTTCCGCGACGCGCTGCGCATCGGCTACCAGACGCGCCCGCGCCTGTTCGACCGTGAGATCGTGCTGCCGGAAATGCTGTACGAACGGGTCGTCGAGGTGAAGGAGCGGGTCATGGCCGACGGCACCGTGCTCGACGCCTTCGATCCCGGTCAGGCACGGCCTTTACTGCAGGCGGCCTACGACGACGGTATCCGCTCCGTCGCCATCGTCTACATGCATGGCTACCGCTTCCCCGATCACGAAGAGGCGACGGCGGCATTGGCGCGCGAGATCGGCTTCACGCAAATCTCGACCAGCTATGAGACCAGCCCGCTGATGAAGTTGGTCAGCCGCGGTGATACCACGGTCGTCGACGCCTATCTGTCGCCCCTGCTGCGCCGCTATGTCGATCAGGTCGCCTCCGAACTGGGCGGCACGCGGCTGATGTTCATGCAGTCGAGCGGCGGGCTGACAGACGCCAATTTGTTCCAGGGCAAGGACGCGATCCTCAGCGGTCCCGCCGGCGGCATCGTCGGTGCGGTGGAGACGGCGGGGCAGGCCGGCTTCGACAAGATCATCTCCTTCGATATGGGCGGCACCTCGACCGACGTGGCGCATTATGACGGCGCGTACGAACGCGCCTTCGAGACACTGGTCGCGGGTGTGCGCATGCGCGCACCGATGATGCTGATCCACACGGTGGCGGCCGGCGGCGGGTCGATCTGTTTCTTCGACGGCGCGCGTTACCGGGTCGGCCCGGAGAGCGCCGGCGCTAACCCCGGACCGGCCTGCTACCGGCGCGGCGGCCCGCTCGCCGTGACCGACTGCAACGTCATGCTTGGCAAGCTGCAGCCGGACTTCTTCCCGCACGTTTTCGGCCCGAACCAGGACGAGGCGCTCGACGCCGATGTGGTGCGCGCCAAGTTCACGGAACTGGCCAAAGAGATCCACGCGGCCACTGGCGACGAACGCACGCCGACGGAGGTCGCGGACGGTTACCTGAAGATCGCGGTCGAGAACATGGCCAACGCGATCAAGAAGATCTCGGTGCAGCGCGGCTATGACGTCACCGGCTACACCTTGAACTGTTTCGGCGGCGCCGGCGGCCAGCACGCCTGCCTGGTCGCCGACGCGCTCGGTATGACCAAGGTGCTGGTGCATCCCTTCGCCGGCGTACTCAGCGCCTACGGCATGGGGCTCGCCGATATCCGGGCCCTGCGCGAGAAGGCGGTCGAAGCGACCCTGGACGATTCCCTGATGCCGTCGCTGGCTGCCATCCTCGACGGATTGGCGGCGGAGGCGGAAGCGGAACTGCGCGACCAGGATATTCCGGACAGCCGGATCGAGGTGATCCGCCGCGCCCATCTGCGCTATGAGGGCAGCGACACGCCACATGCCATCGATTTCGGCACGCCGGAAGAGATGACCGCGCGCTTCGAGGCTGCGCATCATCAGCATTACGGCTTCATCATGCCGGAGAAGAGTCTGATCGTCGAAGCCGCCGCGGTCGAAGGCATCGGCCTGATGGCGGAGGCAGACGAGGCGGAACAGGGCGCGGCGGCCGCCGGGGACATCCCGCTGCTGGCCACGGTCGCTGCCTATATGGAGGGCGAAGAACACCAGACGCCGGTCGTGGACCGCGACAACCTGCACCCCGGTGCCACGGTCGCCGGCCCGGCGATCATCCGCGAGCAGACCGCGACCACTATCGTCGAGCCCGGCTGGCAGGCCGAGCTGACGCCGAAAGGCCATCTGATCCTGACCCGGGTCGTGGCAATGCAGCGCGCCTTCGCCGTTGGCACGGATTGCGACCCGGTGATGCTCGAAGTGTTCAACAATCTGTTCATGACGATTGCCGAGCAGATGGGCGTGACGCTGGAAAACACCGCGTTTTCCGTGAACATCAAGGAACGGCTCGACTTCTCCTGCGCGATCTTCGATCCGGACGGGATGCTGGTCGCCAACGCGCCACACATCCCGATCCATCTGGGCTCGATGAGCGAGTCGGTGCGCACGGTGCTGACGTCGAATGCGGGGACGATGAAGCCGGGCGACGTCTTTGTCGTGAACGCGCCCTACAATGGCGGCACGCATTTGCCGGACGTCACGGTGATCACGCCGATCTTCGATGCGGCGGGTCAGGATATCCTGTTCTATGTCGCCAGCCGCGGCCACCATTCCGATATCGGCGGGATCACGCCGGGCTCCATGCCGCCGGACAGCAAGCATGTCCAAGAAGAGGGCATCCTGTTCGACAATTTCATGCTCGTCGATGGCGGCACCTTCCTAGAGGACAAGCTGCGCAAGCATCTGGCCGACCATCCCTATCCGGCGCGCAACCCGGAGCACAATATCGCCGACCTGAAGGCACAGATCGCCGCCGGCGAGAAGGGCGTGCAGGAAGTGCGCAAGATGATCGACCAATTCGGCCTGGAGGTCGTGCACGCGTACATGCGGCACGTGCAGGACAATGCTGAAGAGCAGGTGCGTCGCGTCATCGATGTGATGCAGGATGGCGAGTTCACTTATCCGATGGACGAAGGTGCTGAAATAAAGGTGAAAATCACCTTCAACAAGGAAGCGCGTTCGGCCAAGGTTGATTTCACCGGCACCAGCGCGCAGCGCCCGTCGAACTACAATGCGCCTTCCGCGGTCGCCCGTTCGGCGGTGCTGTACGTGTTCCGCTGCCTGATCGACGACAACATCCCGCTCAATGAAGGCTGCCTAAAGCCGATTGAGATCGTCATCCCGGAAGGCTCCATGCTGGCGCCGAAATATCCGGCGGCGGTGGTCGCCGGCAATGTGGAGACCAGCCAGGCGGTCACCGACACCTTGTTCGGCGCGCTCGGCGTGCTGGCGGCGAGCCAGGGGACGATGAACAACCTCACCTTCGGCAATGACCGCCACCAGTATTACGAGACGGTGTGCGGCGGCTCTGGCGCGGGGCCGGACTTCGACGGCACCTCGGCGGTGCACACGCACATGACCAACACGCGGCTGACCGATCCGGAAGTGCTGGAATGGCGCTATCCGGTGCTGCTGGAAAGCTTCGGCATCCGGCATGGCAGCGGCGGGGCCGGCCGGCACAAAGGCGGCGACGGCACCCTGCGGCGCATCCGCTTCCTGGAGGACATGGAGGTCATCATCCTGTCCAACCACCGCATCGTGGCCCCCTACGGCGTGGCTGGTGGTGCTTCGGGCCAATGCGGGCGCAACTGGGTCGAACGCACCGACGGCAGCCGCGACGAGATGACGGCGATGGATAAGCGGACGGTCGCCACGGGCGACGTGTTCGTGCTGCAGACGCCGACCGGCGGCGGCTACGGCCCGCCGACCGAGCGGGTCGAGCCGGTGCCGGAGGCGGCGGAATGACCGACGCCGCCGCGCCGGCGCGCACCAAGATCGTCTCCTCGGCGCATCTGGTGGCGGAAGAGGCGGCCGAACTGTCCGAATTCGAATACGGGCTGATGGTCGCCAACAACGCCTTCAACCGCTGGGTCACAAGATGCATGGCCGCCGCCGGCGCGCCAGAGATGGGCGCGCTGGACGTCATGGTCATGCACACGGTCAACCATCGCGACCGCGCCAAACGGCTGGCCGACATCTGCTTCACCCTCAATGTCGAGGACACGCATCTGGTCAACTACGCGCTGAAGAAACTGGTCAAGGCCGGCTTCGTGACCGCGACCAAGCACGGCAAAGAAACCCACTACGCCGCCAGCGATGACGGCCGCGCGCTGTGCCAGCGCTACCGCGAGGTGCGCGAGGCCTGCCTGATCGAAACCGTCAGCGCGCTCGGGCCCATCGAGAACGAAGAGGTTGGCCGCGCAGCATCCGTCCTGCGCGCGCTGTCCGGCCTCTACGACCAGGCAGCGCGGGCGGCGACGTCGTTGTGATGATCGACGTGGTACGCGTTACAGATTTTCCGGGTTGCCCTTAAGCATCTTGAACACGGACTTGCTGCCGTCGGTTCGGATTGCGTAAAAGCGATTCTCACCGGTGCGGTAGATTTTGGTGCAATGCTCTTCGCCATCGCGAATTTTTTCCATTCGCTGCACATCGTACCGTCTTCTTTGACGCTCCACTCGCCCTCATCGCTGAACCCTGAATCGGTTTCCAGCGCCTGCGTACCATCGGCGCGCCGATACAGCCAATAGGGTGTGCCGCGCGACGTTGAACCCTGCGCGGTGTTGTCGGTCAGCACTTGCTTGACCTCTTGCGCCGACATTGCGTCGTCAGCATGAGCCAAGCTTGGCGCAGCGACGGCCACGATCAGCAGCGGTAACAATGAACGCAAAATACGCAACGTACTTTCCTCCCCAATACTTCTTTTCTGCTGTTATGAAATCAAATGACAGGCCGCCTGTCACCTGACGCAAAAAAACCGGCAATTGCCTACGGTCTCCGCCTCGTTCTTGCGCGGTAGTGTTTTGCGTTCTAACCCTTCCAGCCCCCCGAAATCCCCGCCATCAGGCCGCCATCGACGATGATGTGTTGGCCGTTCAGCCAGCTGATCTGGCCCTCCGCCAGGGTGACAAGCGCTTCGGCGATGTCGTGCGGGTTGCCGGGGCGGCCGACCATGTCGACCATGTATTGCATCGTCTCGTCGCCGACATCCTCGGTGAATTCGGGGAAGATCGGCGTGTCCACCGGACCGGGGCCGACATCGTTGACCCGGATGCCGCGTGCCAGGCCCTGGCCGGCCAGTTTCATCGTGTAGACGACGACCGCTTCTTTGGAGAAGGTGTAGGGGTCGGTGTCGATGTCATCCCGGTGCGCCTGCCACCAGGCGAGGCCGGCGTCGAAACCGGCGACATCCATCATCTCATTGTGCAGTCCGCGGCGCTTGCGCCAGTTATTGCCGGCAATCGAGGCGACGTTGACGACCGTGCCGCCGTCGGCGATGCGATCCCACACCGCCTCGGTAAAATGGCGTAACCCGAAAAAGTTGACCCGCATGGTGACCTCGGGTCCCGCCTGGTTCGGCACGCCGGCGACGTTGAGCAGCGATGAGAAGGGCCCTTCCAGCCCGGCGACGGCCGCATCGATCTTGGCCGGATCGCTGAGATCGCAATCATGGTGAATGACCTTCGGATTGCCGCACGGCTTGACGTCCAGCGACACGACTTTGTGACCGCGTTCCAGCAACAGCGCTGCCGTCGCTTCCCCCACGCCGGACGAGCCGCCCGTCATCAATACCGGATGATCCATGTCGTGTTCTCCCTCGATAATTCTTCTTGCACGTGCATCATCCTAGCGCAGCGACCATAATTCGGGCGACGAATTAACAGCGGCAGGGAGAGGGAAAATGGGACGCGTAGACGGCAAGGTTGCCATCGTCACCGGCGCGGGCACGGGCATCGGGTTCGCGGCCGCGACGCGGCTTTCCGAGGAGGGCGCCAAGGTCACGATCGCGGAGTTCGATGCGAAGAGCGGCGAGGGCGCGGCCGAGGTGCTCGGCGCGGACGCGCAGTTCGTCCAGCACGATGTGCGCGACGAGGCGAGCTGGCAGGCGCTGATGGACAAGGTCGCGGGAACCCATGGCCGGCCGGATATCCTGGTCAACAATGCGGGCATCCTGGCGACCGAGCGGAATCAGCATCTCGCCGCCACGGATCTCGACCAGTGGCGGGCGATCCAGACGGTCAATGTCGAAGGCGTATTCCTGGGCTGCAAGTACGGCGTCGCCGCGATGACCGCCGATGGCGGCCGAGCGAAGGGCGGCGATGGCGGCGGCGCGATCGTCAACATGTCGTCGATCGCCGGTCTTATCGCGACGTCGCACCTGGTCGCCTATGGCGCGTCCAAGGGGGCGGTGCGGCAGCTCACCAAATCGGTTGCGATCGACTGCGCGCGCAAGGGTCTCGGCATCCGCTGCAACTCGGTCCATCCCGGTGTCATCGTCACCAATATGGGCAACCAGGTGATGGGCATGGGCAACGGCAATGTGGAAGAGAACTGGAAGGCGCGGCTCGATCTGGTGCCCATGGGCGAGCCGGGCCAGGCCGTCGATGTCGCGAACTGCATTCTCTTCCTGGCCTCCGATGAGGCACGGCACGTGACCGGGGCAGAACTGGTGGTCGATGGCGGGATGACGGTCGTTTGAGATACTGACCTCGGCGATGGCGGTTTGGGTAAACGGCTCCGCTGTTTCGAGAAATCTAAAAATTACCGAGGTCCGGCCGTTATACTGTTAGCCGGAAGAACCGGTGTCGATTGGAAGATCTGTCCGGTCGCCTGTTCGATTTTGGCAAGCGTGCACGATGTCCTCAAAAGACGCGACAATTGCCGCCAATCGTTTCGGTCTTGGTGCCCGGGTTGGAGACCTTTCGCGCATCGCCAAGGATCCGCGTGGTTGGCTCCGGGCGCAATGTGAAACGCGGCACGAAACGCCCAAAGAAGTGGCCTCGCTTCCGGGTGCGCGCCGTATTTACGATTCGGAACTGCGCGCCGATGCGAAAAACCTGTACCGCCGCCACGCCGCGGCCCGGTTGCTCGCCGCGGTCAACAGCGAAACGCCTTTCGTTGAGCGGTTGGTCTGGTTCTGGAGCAACCATTTCACGGTTTCGGTCCAGCGCCGTCTCGTTGTGCCCTTTGCCGAGAGCTTCGAGCGCGAGGCGATACGGCCAAACGTGCTGGGGCGTTTCGCGGATATGCTGCTGTCCGCGACCGGCCATCCCGCAATGCAGTACTATCTGGATAATTTCGCGTCCAACGGGCCGCAGTCCTACCGGCGGGGGAACTTGAACGAGAATCTGGCCCGCGAGATCCTCGAATTGCACACGCTGGGCATCGACGGTGGATACACGCCGCGGGACATCCGAGAGTTTGCCTTGATGTTGACCGGCTGGGGAGTCGACGAGCCGAAAGCCGATGCCTCTTTTCGGTTCGACCCAAACCGCCTGCAAGAGCCGGCGTCGCGACCGAAATCCGCCGCCTTCGCTTTCGACCCTGATCGGCATCAGCCGGGCCCGAAATGGTTCATGGGCAAGGTCTATAAGGGGGCGGGCGTCCGAGAGGCGGAAGCCGCGCTGCGGGATCTCGCCGCGCATCCATCGACCGCGAGGTTCCTGGCGAACAAGATCGCACGCCACTTCATCGCGGACGATCCGCCGCCCGCCGCAACGGCGCGTCTCGAAAAGGTGTTTCTGCGCACGGGCGGCGACCTTCGGGCGATCGCGCTCGCCATAATTTCGGAGCCGGCGGCGTGGCAGCACTATTTCAGCAAGGTCCGAACGCCGATAGAGCTGATCGTATCCGCGGCGCGGGCGACGGGGTTTCACGAGCGGGACGGCGAAAGACTGTTCGACCTTTCGGAACAGCTCGGTCAACGGCCCTTCGATGCCCAATCGCCGGCGGGATTTCCCGACCGCGGCGAAGACTGGATGGGCGGTCAAGCCGTGCTGGAGCGTGTCGATTTCTGTGCCGAATTCGCGGCGACTGATGTCCGGTCGATCCATCCCGCGACGCTTGCGCGAGGCATCCTGGGACAGCAAGCCAGCGCAGCCACGCTTACCGCCATCAGGCGCGCGCCGAGCCGCGCCCATGCGATCGGCTTGATGCTCGCCAGCAGGGAATTTCAACGGCGATGACACCGATCGATCGACGCGCTTTCTTGCACGGTTCCGCGGGGCTCTCGATCTCGGCGGCGCTGGCGACGATGCCCGGTTTGACCTTGGCCCGCGCGCCGGTATCGCAGCGGCTTGTGGTTTTGATGTTGCGCGGTGGCATGGACGGGCTGGCTGCCGTGGCGCCCTATGCCGACCTCAACTTCAAAAGAATACGCGGTCCGTTCGCGCTGACGCCCCGCAGTGACGGGGGTTCGCTGTTCGAGCTCGATGAGTTTTTTGGGCTACATCCGGCGCTCGCACCACTATACGGCGCCTACGAAGAGGGTCATTTCCTGCCGGTTCATGCGGTCGGCGTTTCACCGAACAGATCACATTTTCGGGCTCAGGATGTGCTCGAGCGCGGTGTCCCCGACCCCAATGACGTCGCCGATGGCTGGCTTAACCGGGTGCTGCAGAAAGTTGCGGGGTCCGATCCCGGCGCTGCGGTGACCATGGGGCGCGCCATACCGAAAATCCTGAGAGGCCCCGCCCTGGTCGGCTCGTGGGCGCCGGTAAGGTTGCCGCCGGCGCCAGCGGACTTTCTCGAAGCCGTTCGCGCGAACTATAGCGGGGATGCCTTGTTGGCGACGGCGCTCTCGCAAGGCCTTCGTTTGCGCGCGGAGACCGCACGGCTCCTCGACGCGGAATCCGAACAGGCGGGCAAACAGTGGAATTTCGTGCGTGTCGCGGAGACGGCCGGTGCGTTTCTGGCTGCGTCCGAGGGGCCGCGGATCGCCGTTCTGCAGCGCGGCGGCTGGGATACGCATGCCGGACAGGGCGCCGTCGGCGGACGGATCGGTCCCCTATTCACGGAATTGGCGCAGGCGCTGGTCGCCCTGCGCGGACCGTTGCAGGCGGTCTGGGACAAAACGGTGGTTGTCGCGATCACCGAATTCGGGCGCACAATGATGGTCAATGGATCGGGCGGTACCGATCATGGCTCCGGCGGTGCGGTTTTCCTGTATGGCGGTGCCGTCGCCGGCGGCAAGGTGATGACCGACTGGCCCGGCCTTGCGAGGGGCGTATCGCGGAGCGGCGCCGATCTGACGCCGACGGTTGAAGTCTGGGCCGTTCTCAAAGGATTGCTGCGCGATCATTTCGGGATGGACGGCAATACGTTGGATGAGTTCGTCTTTCCCGACAGCCGAAACACAAAGCCATTGGACGGTCTACTCCGCCGCTAATTTACACACCGCCGGAAGCTTCCTAAGGTTTGCCGGTATTTATGGAGGGTACCATTCCGACAGCGCTACAGGGCCTGCGGGTCCTCGATCTTTCCACCAGCTTTGCCGGCGCGTGGTGCGCGCGGCTGCTGGCCGATGCCGGTGCCGCCGTTGCCACGCGGGAACCGCACCCGCTTCGTGCGGTTGGCCCGTTCGACGATGACGGCCGGTCGATTCCGGCGCTGGCCGCGCTTGCCCACCGCGAAAGCCTCGATCTGGAAGCGGGAGACGCGTCTTGGCCGGAACGGTTTGCGGCGGCCGAAATCGTTATCGACAGCGCGCCGGCCGGCTCGGCAGACCGCGCCTGGATCGACGGCTTCGACACCGGCGGTGCGGTTCATGTGATGATCACCCCGCATGGGCTGAGCGGCAGCCGGTCGCACTGGCCCGGCAATGAGCTCACCGCCGACGCGCTTTCGGGATGGGCCTCGGTCAACGGGCTGGCCGACCGGGAGCCGCTGAAATCGAGCGGGTACCAGCCCGCCTATCAGACCGGCACATTGGCGTTTGGTGCCGTTTTGTGCGCCCTGTTGCACCGGCTGTCTGGCGGCAGCGGACAGCGGATCGATGTCGCGATGGACGAGGTGCTCGCGATGACCTTCGCACCGGGTCTGCTGCGCAGCCTGTATGAAGAGAAACCCTGGCCGCGCCGCGACACGGTGGACTTCACCACCGGGCCGGTGCCGGTGAAGGATGGCTATTTCGCCCTCACCCTGACGCGGCCGCATTTCTGGGCCGGCGCCATGCGGCTGCTCGGTCTCGACGAGCTGGCGGAAGACCCGCGCCTGCAGACCAACCATGCCCGTGCCGATGCGGAGAACAAGAAGCTGTTTGTCGACCGGGTCGAGGCGGCGATGCGGGAATGGACGAAGGACGACCTGATGGCCGGGCTGTCGGCGATCCCGGTCGTTGCCGGTCCTGCCTACACCATGGACGAGCTCGCGCGGAACCCGCAATTGGACGCGCGCGGTTTCTTCGAGACGGCCGGCGGCGTCTCGTTCGCCGGTGCCCCTTTCAAGCTGTCGAAGACACCGCTGTCGGTCGCGGCCGCGCCGGCCTCGCCGCCGCCCGCGCGGCCGGCGCCCGCCCGCCGCCCCTCGACGGCATCGGGGCCGTTGGCCGGCTATCGTGGTGTCGTGCTGACCCAGGCCTGGGCCGGCTCGCTGGCGACGCAGCTGATGGGGTTGATGGGGGCCGAGATCATCCTGGTGGAATCGCGCACGCGGTTGGATTCCTGGCGCGGCGTCCCGACGACGCCGATCGCGCCGGCGCTGCGCGACAAGGACACGGCGACGCACCCCTGGAACTGCAACGCGCTGTTCAATTCGGTCAATCTCAACAAACAATCGGTGACGTTGGAACTGTCGGAACCGGACGGTGTCGATGCCTTCAAACGGTTGGCGGCGCAGGCCGACTTCGTGGCGGAAAATTTCTCGCCCCGGGTGATGGGCAAGCTCGGCATTGCCTATGACGATCTGTGCCAGGTGAAAGAGGACATCATCCTGTGCTCGATTTCCGGTTATGGCCAGACCGGGCCGTGGTCGCCGCTGCCGGCGATCGGCGGGACGATTGAGCCGGCCTCCGGCATGTCGGCGCTGCTCGGCTATGCGGGCGGCGCGCCGATGAATTCCGGCCAGATGTATCCCGACGCTGCGGCCGGCCTGTACGGGTTCGGCGCGCTGGCGCTAGCGCTCTATCACCGCGACCGCACGGGCGAGGGTCAATTCATCGACATGTCGATGCAGGAGGCCAACTTCACCTTTCTTGGCGAGCGCTGGCTGGAATACGCGCTCACCGGTACGGTGCCCGGCCCGACAGGGAACCGGCATCCGAGCGTCGCACCGCATGGCATCTATCCCTGTGCGGGCGAGGATGACTGGATCGCCATCGCGGCGGAAACGGAGGATCAGTGGCGGGCGCTCTGCAGCATCGCCGACCGGCCCGCCTGGCTGGACCGTTTCGCCGGCGACCGCAAAGCCGAAGAAGATGTTCTGGACGCGGCGGTCGCGGAATGGACGGCGACGCAGAAACGCGACGTGCTCGTCCAGCGTTTATCCTCGGTCGGGGTCATCGCCGCGCCGGTGTTGAACGGGCTGGAGGTGGCGCATGACGCGGTATATCGCGAACGGGCTGCCATCCAGCTGATCGAGCACCCGGAAGTGGGCATCTGGCCGCAGCCGGCGATCCCCTTTCATTTCTCGGCGACACACGCTGCGGTCACCGGCGCCGCACCGCTCAAAGACGCGGATTCGGCAGAAGTCTTCGCCCGGCTGTTGGGGATGACCGAAGCGGAACATGAACGATTACGGGCGGCTGGGGTGACGGGCACCGACCACCCGCTTGCGACGAAGGAGTAGTCCATGGAATACAAAGACATCACTTATGAGGTCATCGACCGCGTCGCGCGGATCACCGCGAACCGGCCGCGCTACCGCAACGCACAGAGCACGCCGATGCTGATCGAGATGGACCACGCCTTCGAGCGGGCGAACTTCGATCTCGACGTGCGGGTGATCGTGCTGGCCGGGGCGGGCGATCACTTCTCCGCCGGGCACGATCTCGGCACGCCGGAGGAGACGGAATACCGCGCCACCGAATACACGATCGAAGAGGGCGTGCGCGGCCGCTACAACCACACGCGCGAGCAGTTCGTCGACAAGACCCTGCGCTGGCGCAATGTGCAGAAGCCGACCATCGCAGCGGTGCAAGGCTATTGCATCTTCGGCGGCTGGATCATCGCTTCCGCGATGGATGTCATCTTCGCGGCGGAGGACGCCATGTTCCTCGGCACCAACTTCCAATATTTCAGCATCCCGTGGGATATCCATCACCGAAAGGCGAAGGAGATCTTGTTCGAAAGCCGTTTCGTCGATGCTGAAGAGGCGCTGGCGCTGGGGCTGGTCAACCGGGTCGTGCCACGCGACCGGCTGAATGACGAGGTGATGGAA
>JAPPPC010000192.1:6717-8738 GCA_028817685.1 Rhodospirillaceae bacterium | reverse complement strand
GCCGAATAGCGCCATGTCGGCAGACCGCATCCTCACCACCCACGCCGGCAGCCTGCCGCGGCCGCCGCGGTTGGTCGAACTCTACGCCGCACGGGTCGCGGGCGAGCCGTTCGACGAGGCGGAGCTGGTGCGCGAGGGCGAGGCGGCGACGCGCTGGGTTGTCGAGAGGCAGCGTGAGGCTGGCATCGACATCCCGAGCGACGGGGAGCAGCTGCGTGAGGCTTTCTTCCTCTATGTCCAGCGCCGCATGACCGGCTTTTCCGGCGTCTGGCAGCGCCCCGCACGCACCGAACTGGACGCCTATCCGGAATTCGCCGCGCGAATGCAGAAGGGCCTGGAAGGACAGGTCGCGGTCAGTAATTTCGAGCCACCGAAGGCGACCGGTCCCGTCGCCTATGCCGACCCCGACGCCAACAAGGCGGAGCTCGATACCTTCGCTGCCGCGCTGAAAGAAGCGGGCGGCGACTTCACGGACGCCTTCATGACCGCGCCCTCGCCCGGCATCGTCGCCACCGCGATGAAGAACGAGCACTACGCCAGCGAGGACGACTATCTCGACGCACTCGCCGAAGCGCTCCAGGTCGAGTACGAGTCGGCCCACCAACACGGCTATCTGCTGCAGATCGACGCGCCGGACCTGGCGATGGAACGGCACTACTCCTACGCCGACCAGTCCCTCGACACCTTCGTTGACTTCGTCGAACGGGTCATCGCGCGAATCAACGCGGCGGTGCGCAACGTGCCGCGCGAGCGGATCCGGCTGCATGTCTGCTGGGGCAATTACGAATCCCCGCACGACAAGGATGTGGCGCTGGAGGCGATCCTGCCGGCCATCCTCGAGGCCAATGTCGGCGCGTTTCTGCTGCCTTTCGCCAACCCGCGTCACCAGCACGAGATCAAACTGTTTCGCGACGCGCCGCTCCGCGCCGATCAGGCGCTCATCGTCGGGGTCATCGACACCCAGACCGCCTTCGTCGAACATCCGGAGACCGTCGCCGACCGGCTGGAACGGGCAGCGGAGATGGTCGGCGACCCGGCCCGCATCCAGGCCGGCACCGATTGCGGCTTCGACACCTCGGCCGGCATGGGCCGCCTGACCCCGGACGTGGTCTGGGCCAAGCTGAAAGCGATGCAGGACGGCGCGCGGCTTGCCAGCGACCGGCTGTTTTAGCGCAGGTTAGTCCGTGATCCCCGCCTCGCGGCGCATCTTGAAGATCGGGTCGTCCGGGCTGCGCTGTTGCTGCGTCCAGTCCGGCTTGATCGCCGGGGCCTTGCCGGTGAAGACGCGGGTCGATTCGAACACGCAGATACGGTCGGCGATCAGCCAGGGCCCGCCGTCGCGGCGCTCCACCCGGTCCACATAGCGGCCATAGGCCGAAATCTGCATCGGATCGGCGCCGTCGCCCGCGCCGTATGCCTTCTGCCCCTGTGCGTCGAGGGTATGCGCGGTCATGAAATAGGTCTCGCTGATCGCGAGCGTGTCCGAGGCGAACTCGATCAAACAGTTGCCGAGGAAATGCATGCATTGCGGCAGCGGCCCAACCTTCTCGCTCGCAAAGGCGATGAAGCCCGGCACATCGCCGACGAATTCGCCGTGATCATCGCGCGCATCCGGATGATAGACCGCGCGCACCATCTCCCAGTCGCCACGGTCGACGCCACGCGCGTAACGCATCATCAAATCGCGGATTTCCTCACGGTCGATGACCTGCTGCATCGTCAAACCCATGGCAACTCCCCTTCACGTATAGGTTATTTAACGGGCGGCGGCGCGTCCGGTTCGAACCAGGAATCGACATATTGTTCGAGCACGCAATAGATCGAACAATCGAAGCTGGCCCGGCCCCACGGCGCGATGATCGCGATCGCCAACGCCCCACCCAGCACGATGACGACGGTGAGATATGTCAACGCCACCCCGGTCGACTTCAGCGCGTCCAGCCACAACGGCTCGCCGAACTCCGTCTTCCGGCTGATCCCGCCGCCTTCGCTATCCGGTTTCCCCTCGCTCATCGCGGCAG
>JAPPPC010000192.1:0-6707 GCA_028817685.1 Rhodospirillaceae bacterium | reverse complement strand
CACGGGCCCGTACTTCGCAAGCACGACAACAGAATGCTCACGCCGCCCGCCCCTCATAGAGCGCACGATTGCGTGCGATCTTCGCGGCCAGCGCAACGCCGCGGGAGAGCGGCTGCGGGTTGGCTTTGCCCTGGCCGACGATATCGTAGGCCGTGCCGTGCGCGGTGGTGACCGTGGGCACCGGGGAGCCGCCATGGATGACCACGCCGCGGTCAAATTCCAGCAGCTTGTTCGCGATCTGGCACTGGTCGTGATACATGGCGACGATGCCGTCCGTGCCCTTTTGCTTCGCGTCGATATAGACAATGTCAGCCGACAATGGGCCGTCGACCTGGATACCGTCCGCCTGCGCCCGTTCGATCGCCGGGATAATGGCGTCGACCTCCTCCGTCCCGCACAACCCGCCCTCGCCGCAATGCGGGTTGTAGCCGGCAACGGATATCCGGGGGCTGTCGACACCGGTGGCGGACAGAGAACGGTGCAGTAGCTCGATGATCGCGTGCACCCGGTCGGTGGTGAGATATTTGTGCACCTCCTTCATCGGCACATGGGAGGTGACGCGCGCGACCCAGAGATGGTCGAGGATATTGAGTTCCGAGAAGATGCCGTCATAGCCGAGATGGCTGGTGCAGAAATCCATCCCGTCGCGAAACTTGAATCCGGCCAGATTCATCGCCTTCTTGTTCATCGGCGCATAGGCCACCGAGTCAATCTTGCCGGCGACGACAAGGTCGAGCGCGTGCGCCAGGATTCGCATGGTGTGCCCGCCCGCCATTTCGTTCGCCGTACCTTCCGGCAAGGCCGCGAAATCGAGTGGATCGACCGGGGCTGGCAGAAAGGGGGTCGACGGCGCGGTGAAATCGAACGCGTTCACGTCGTCGCGCACCTGCAGGTCGAGACTGACGCCCATCCGCGCCGCTTCGCGCGCGAGCACTGCCTGGTCACCGACCACGACCATATCGGCACCCGGATCGAAGGACGGATCCGCCAGCAATTTCACGACAAGTTCCGGTCCGATGCCGGACGGATCGCCGAGCAGCAGCCCGACCTTGGGTTTGGAATCGCTCACGGAGTGCCTCTCTCGCTGGCCGGTTCGAGTTCTAACCCTATTGTGCAGAGTGGCGCGGATCAGACCAGCCCCGGGCATCACCTTCGAGGCAATGGCCGCCGTTTCACATTGAAGAGGATCGACAGCTATTTCTTCGGAAACGGGATGACGACCGCGCCCTTGGGCGCCGCCGCATCGAAATTTTTCTCGATGGCCTTCAGCGCTTCATCCATGGCGGCCTGCTCCGTCTCAAACCGCCGGGTCCACACGGTCGCGGCGCCGTTTTCATCGACCAGCTCGAGCGACCACAGCCCTTCATTCACGAGTCGATAGATCTCGATGCGCAGTTCCTGGCCATCGACGAATAGCCGCTTGGAGCGGCCGGAGCGGACAGTATCGGGATCAAGCATTCGCATCCCTTGCCTGTGCGATCGGCGCGGGTCAGCGCCCTGGGATTTGAAGACCGTCTGTTAACACCCGCAACCGATCATCTGCGACGATGCTCGGTCCGAATGGTTAACAAATGGTTACTCCGGCCAACAGCGGCGGGGCAGTAACCGGGTCGTCAGCGCCGCTTCAGCGCGATCGAAAGCAGAAGCGACAGCAAGAATACCCCCGCGCCCGCATGAAAGGCCGGTGCGTAGGACAGGGTCGCGTCGTAGATCGCGCCGCTCAGCAGCGGGCCGCCCGCACCGACGACCCCGACCAGAGCCAGCACCGCGCCCATCAGCGCGCCCGCCGACGCGGTACCGAACAGGGCGACGCTGACGGTCGAGATCTGCGTCGATGCGCCACCGACGAAGATACCCAGCACCACCGACAGGAGGTAGAGGCTGGTCGCGCCCTCGGCGAGCGCGAACGCAACCATCACCAGGGCGGAGATGCCGATCGACCAGCGATAGGCAGCGACCGCACCGATGCGATCGCACAACACGCCCATGGCGATGCGGCCGATGCAGTTGCCCGCTCCGAACAGGGCGACGATGGCGGCCGCGCCGATGCTGTCGAAGCCTTTCTCGATCACGAAAGGCGCGATATGGACGTAGACGATGGCCCCGGCAAACCACCACAGACCGAGAGTCAGAGACATGAGCCAGAACAGCCCATCGCGAAGGAACGGGTCGGTGGCCGAGACGCCGCCGCCCGTCGCAACACTATGGCCATCCGGGGCATCCACACCGTAAGGCCGCATTCCCTTCCGGCCTGGATCGCGGGTCAGAAACATCGCGGCAAGCACGATCAGACCACCGGAAATGACGCCGAGCCAAAGATAGGCCTGCCGCCAGCCCAACTGCCCGATCAAAAGTTCGGCGAGCGGTGCCATGAAAAAGGTCCCAGCCCCGCCGCCCAGGGTCGCGATACTGATTGCAACACCACGCCGTGCCTCGAACCAGCGCGAGATGGTCGCGACCAACGGCGACCACACCGCCCCCATGCCGATCGCCGACAATCCGCCATAGAGCGCATAGAGATGCCAAACCTCGGTGACGACGGACCCCAGCGCGGTACCGAGGCCGAAAATCAGCCCACCCACGGCCACGGTCGGCCTTGGCCCAAAGCGGTCGGCGCACCAGCCCATCGGGAATCCGCAGATGCCATAAGCGATCAGCCCGACCGACATGGCGCCGGAGATCGCCGCACGGCTCCAGCCGAATTCCGCCGCGAGATGCTCATAGAAAAGGGTGAAGGAGAAGTAGGTGCCGTAGCCGCACACGCCGACCACCAAACAGGCCGCGACGATGATCCAGCCGTAATGCACCCCGCCCCCGCTCCGACCCTACAGCAAATCCGGCACGCCGCTCAGATCGGGCAGCTCGACCGTCGCCGGATAGCGCGGGTCGAGCAGCCGGTCGCCATGCCGGTTCGACCAAACGCAGCGCATCCCCGCCGCGATCGCCCCCAGCACATCGTTCGGGCTGCCGGCGACATGCAGCACCTCCTCCATCGCGATGCCAAGCACCGACGTTGGCAGGTCGTAGACGGCGGGATGCGGCTTGTACTTGCCGGCGGCTTCCGATGAGAGGACATGATCGAAGCCGGATTCGAAATTCTCCGCCACCGCCTCCAGCATGTCCTGGTCGCCATTCGAGAGGATCGCGGTCGCACAGCCCTTTGCCTTGACCGCGGCGACCACCCCATCCGCTTCCGGCCACGGGTTCATCCTGTCCCAGGCGAGAACCAGCGCGTCATGCGTCGCGCCGTCGATCTCGATTCCGGCACGGCCCGCGACATAGTCGAGACCCATCCGCGTCGCATCGCGGAAACGGGTCCGTTCCCGACCCAGCGAGTTGCTCGACGCCGCACGCTCCATCTGCTTCGCCCGCCAGGTGCGGACGAAGGGCACAGCCTCTTCCTCCGATAGGCCCAACATCTCGCGTACGACCGGCACGAGACTGCCTTCGATATCGAGTAGCGCCATGTAGACGTCGAAGGTCACGAGTTTCGGTGTCGCCATGGCGTGCGGTCCCCCGGTTACGGATTCCGCGCGGACGCTAGCACAAGGCGCCGGTTTGTGCGCGTCTGCGGCGGTTCGTATAGTTTTCGCACCATATCAGGGAGGGATATCATGGCGGAGACTGACCGGCGCGTGGCGCTTATCACCGGGTGCGGCAAAGAAAACGGGATCGGCGCGGCGACCGCGCAGAAGCTGGCGCGCGACGGATTCATCGTCGCCGTCTCCGACGTCGCGGCGGCGGGTGTCGACAACGACAATACGGTCGACAAAGCGCCGAGCAGCTGGCAGGGACTCGACTCCCTGGTGGCCCGCATCGAGGAAGCCGGCGGATCTGCGACCAGCTTCACCGGCGACGTGTCGACCGAAGACGGCGCCGCCCATCTGGTCAACAGCACGATTGAGAAATACGGACGTTTGGATGCTCTGGTGAACAATGCCGGCGCGCCGCACGGCCAGGATCGCGGTCAGATCGAAACCGTGCCGCTCGACGCCTGGGAAAATGTCATGGCGATCAATGTGCGCGGCCCCTTCCTGATGAGCCGCGCTGCCGTGCCGCACATGAAGTCGCGCGGCTATGGCCGGATCGTCTCGCTCGCCTCGGTCGCCGGGTTGGAGGCGCTGCCGGAACGCGCCGCCTATTGCGCGTCGAAGGCAGCCGTCATCGGCTTTACCCGGTCGCTCGCCTACGACATGGCCCGGCATGGCGTCACGGTGAATTGCGTCTGCCCCGGTTCGATCCGTACCGACCGCGCCATCAGTTCGACCATGAAAGCCGGCTATACGGACGTGGAGGCTGGGTTGGCGGAGCGCGCCAAGCCGATCCCCGTCGGCCGGCACGGCAAACCGGAAGAAATCGCCGCCGCAATCGCCTATCTGGCGTCCGAAGACGCGGCCTTCACCACCGGCCAGGCCATCGTCGTCGATGGCGGCGGCCTGCCGCCGAGCGCGTTTTAGACGGGACGACGAACTCACAAGGAGGAAGGCATGATTCTCAAGGATAAGGTCGTACTGGTCACCGGGTCCGGCGCGGGGATCGGCGAGGCGATCGTGGTTGCGATGGCCGAAGCCGGGGCGCAGGTGATCTCGGTCGATATCGACGGCGACGCGGCACAGAAGGCGGCAGACCGGGCGGGCGAATTCCAGGTCAAGACCAAGGCGATCCAGGCGGACGTCGGCGATCTGGACGATATCGACCGCATGGTCCAGGCAACGGTCGACGATTTCGGCCGGCTGGACGTGATCGTCAACAATGCCGGCGTGACGCGACGCGCCTATATCATGGACCTGACGGAAGAAGATTGGGACCGCATCCACCGGGTCAATGCCAAGGGTGTCTTCTTCTGCCTGCAACGCGCGGCAAAGCAGATGATCGAGCAGGGCGGCGGCTGCATCATCAACACCGCCTCGATTGCCGGGCGCGGCTATGCCGGCACCTCGAACGCCGCCTACGCGGCGAGCAAGGGCGCGGTCATTTCACTGACACGGACGGCCTCGCAACAGCTGGGCCAGCACAATATCAACGTCAACGCGATCTGCCCCGGTGTTACGCGCACGCCGCTCAGCGACCGCAATTTAGCGGTCCGTGCGCAGGAACAGGGGGTCAGTCTGGAAGAAGCCTTGAAGCGTCACGTCGCGCCGATCCCGATCGGCCGTGCGAACCAACCGGAAGACATCGCGGCGCTCGCGGTCTTCCTCGCCTCGCCCGGCGCGCGCAATATCACCGGCCAGTCCTACAATGTGGATGGCGGATTGGTGACCAGCTAGAGCGCCAGCACCAGATTGGTCGCCGCCAGCGAGAGAATGGCGCCGAAGGTCAGGATCATGCCCGACACCCGCAATGGCGGATTGTTTGCGGTAAAGGCGAAGGCGCAGCCATGCGCGACGCGGCCGAGCACCAGCGCTGCGGCGATGATCATGAGCCACAGACCGTTGCCGCCCTGAAGTTCCGCGATCAGCAGGAGCAGAATTCCGATCGGGGCGTATTCGGCACAATTGCCATGACCGCGGATGGCGCGCTGCAGCTTTTCGTTTCCACCATCGCCAAGCGACACGCTTTCGCTGCCACGCAGGCGGATGACACGGAAACTGAGGATGACGAACAGCAGCGCGAGCAGCGCCGCGGTTATTGCGGTAACGGTAATGTCCATCTCGTTTGCTCTCTACCGTCTCGACCTAATGCGATACCCGCTATCCTAACCCGGAACTGAATTCGCGTTGGGGATCAGACATAGTCGCCAGAGAATTTGCGTTGGATCGCCGGACCGACCTCCAGCGGCGGGTACTTTGGCGGGTTTCCCGGCCCCCGGCAGCTCGGCAGGCACTCGATGACCGCATCGAAATCGGGAATCGCGAAATAGGGAACCGAGTATCGCTCCGCGCCGCTGCGATTGACGACCCGATGCCGGGTCGAGCGATAGCGGTCGTTGGTCCAGCGCGCCATATAGTCGCCGATATTGATCACGACGCTGCCCGGGATGGGCGGCACGTCGATCCAGCGACCCGCGGCCGTCTCCACTTCCAGGCCGGGCACGTCGTCCTGCAGCACGATGGTAAACGCCGTTTCATCGAGATGGGGTCGGTTTCCGTAGAGCCCTTCCGCCGGCGGCGCCGGCGGATAGTGCAGCAGCGAAACCTGCGTCATGGGCTTGCGGTAGAAGGCGCGGAAATAGTGCTCCTCCAAATCCAAGGCCAACGCGAAGGCGCGCAACAGCCCCATCGCAACGCCGTCTACCGCCTCGAAATAGCCGAGCAACGATTCGCGCCAGCCGGTCAGACCTTCGGGCCATTTGTTTGGCTGCTGAATGCGGTCGCCCGCGAGGATATCGGGATCGTCAGGCGGCAGTTCGCGCTGATATTTGAACGCTTCCATCCGATCCGGTTCGGCCGTGTCCGGATAGAAGCGCGCCCCGACCGGCTGATAGCCGCGGCTGTGCTCCGGCGAGATCAAGATGGCCGGGTCCATCCGCCGTTCGAGCGGCAGCGCAAAGAACCGGCGGGCTGCGGCGAAAATTCCATCCGTCGCCGCAGCCGGCATGCCGTGGTTGGCAAGGTAGAAGAAGCCGATGCCCTCGCAGGCGGCGCCAATCGCATCGGCTGCCGCCCGCTTGCCGGCCGGCGCCCCAGAGAGGAAAGGCGCGAAGTCGACGGTCGGTACCCGCTCCATCGCGCTATCCCTCCGGCATCCTCCTAGTCGGAGTCGGTCAG
>JAPPPC010000814.1 GCA_028817685.1 Rhodospirillaceae bacterium | reverse complement strand
CGAACTCAACCGCGATGTAACCACCGCCCACAACGATAGCGCGCTCCGGCAGATCGTCGAGGAAGAACGCCTCGTTGGAGGTGATCGCGTGCTCCTTGCCTGGAATGTCCGGCACCACGGGCCAGCCGCCCGTCGCGACCAGAATGTATTTCGCCGTGTAGGTTTCTCCGTTGACCGAAATGGTGTGCGCATCCACAACGGTCGCGCGGCCCTCATGCAGCTCGACACCGGCATTGGCCAGCAAGCGGCCATAGATACCGTTCAGCCGCTCGATCTCCTTGTTCTTGTTGGCAATCAAGGTCGGCCAGTGGAACTTGCGCTCGCCGACGGCCCAACCGAATCCGGCCGCATCCTCGAACTCCTCGGCGAAGTGCGACGCGTAGACGAGCAGCTTCTTTGGTACGCAGCCGACATTAACGCAGGTCCCGCCGAGATAACGGTCCTCGGCAATTCCGACCTTGGCTCCGTAGCTGGCGGAAATCCGCGCCGCCCGAACCCCGCCGGACCCCGCGCCGATCACATAGAGATCGAAATCATACTCGGCCATCGCGCACCACCCTTCGCTGATATCTTCAATCCAGCGTCACATATAGGAGGGCGGCGGCGAAAAGGGAATAACGCTTGTGTGAAGCCGCACGGTCAGAGGTCGCAATGGAGTTCCTGCATGGTGATGGGGAAATCCCAATCGTTCTTCCGAAATGTCCGACGTTCAACGAAGCTATGCCGGTCGTAGAGTTTTCGCGCAGCGTCCAATCCGGCGAAGGTTGTGAGCCAGACGCTTGAATAGGCGCGCGCCCGGCAGAACGCCATCGCTGCCTCCATCAGTGAGGCCCCGATACCGCGGCCGGTGATCCCGGGCTCAGCGATGAACCAGCGGAGATGGGCGCTGTCGGTCCCGCCATGGCCATCTATCGTGATCGACCCGACCATCGAATCGTCGAGCCAGGCGAGCCAAAATCCGTCGCGCGCCGGATCCAGGCGCTGCAGAAACCCGGACAGGTCGGTGGCGATATCGGCCTCGAAGGCAAGGTCGAAGTTCCATTCCGCCCCGTAATACCGGCCGTGCAGTTCGACGACCTTGCCGAGACCGCCGGGTCGGTACCCTGTCAATTCCACCTGTTGTACCATGTCAAACACCAAAAAATGAATTTGATTCATTTTATTTATTTTTCATGTTATTTATCAACAAAGTAATTCCCTTCATTTTTCGTTATTACTGAGGCGAATTGAATGGCCTATCGCAGTACACCACGTACCGAAGCCCGTAAGGCCGACATCCGCCGGCGGTTGCTGGATGTCGGGCGCCACCTTGTCGCCGATGGCGGATTTTCGGCGATTCAGATCGGCACCGTCGCCGAACTCGCCGGAGTCGCAACCGGGACCGTCTATCGGTACTTCCCGTCAAAGGCCGACCTTTCTGCAGAGGTCTTTCATATCGTTTCGCAGCGGGAGATCGATGTCGCCGCCGATATCGCCCGGTCCGGCGGCACCGCCCGCGAACGGCTGGTCGCGGCCATTGGCGCCGTCGCCAGACGGGCCGTGCAAGGCCGCATCACCGCCTATGCGCTGATCGCCGAACCCGCCGACGCCGCGATCGACACGCAACGCCTGGTGCACAAGCGAGCCCTCGCCCGCGTGTTCGAGACAATTTTGAACGACGGTATCGAAGCGGGTGAGTTCCCTGCCCAGAATGTGGAAGCGAGCGCGGCCTGCGTGGGCGGCGCGGTGATGGAAGCCCTGGTCAGCCCCCTCACCCCGGACTCGAAGGGCGCCGGCGACGACGGGTTCTTCGACGCCGTCGCCCAATTCTGTCTGCGCGGCACATTGCAGAACGGTTTAACGGCGGCGTCATGATATCGTCCGGCACCCGTGCCATCCTGGCGGCCGCCATCTCCGGGGCGCTGGTCGGCAGCGGCGTTGGCTATTTCCTATGGCTTTGGGCTCTAAAACACACCACCCCGACGAAGGTCGTGGTCTTTCTCAGCCTCAGCCCGGTCACCGCAACAATCCTGGGCGCCCTCATTCTGTCGGAGACAGTGACGGCGACCTTCCTGTTCGGGCTCGCTGCTGTCGCTTTCGGCCTTATCGTTGCGCATCGCGAAAGATCTTGAACTAAGGCAGTGCAAATTCCGGATTGTAGATTAACCCGATCACATTGCCCCAGGGATCGCGGACGGACGCGGTCACGATATCGCCGCCGACATTCATCGGGGCTTCGTGTACGGACGCGTCCAAGGATTGAAAGTGCGCCATCGCCGCACCGATATCTCCAACGCCCCAATAGGACAGAACATTGTCTGCGGCACTGGGTTCCTCTCCAGCATCGAGAAAAAGCCCGAGCTCGTAGCCCGCGATATTGAACCCTACATAGGGCGCCTGGTCGTAATAGGGTTCGGTCAGGAAAGCTTTCGCGTACCACGCCTTGGCGGCGTCCAGATCGGATACCTTATAGATCGTCGTGCGAAGTCCGAGGATGGAGGCCGGCATGGGCTTGTCCTTTTGCGCGGTGGCGTTGGTTCGACATTCTCACGTAAAAGAACAAAAAGGCAACATGATTCGTCCTCAAGGGCTCCACACTCGAAGCGGCCTTACTTCGTGACGTCGCCCATGCACAGATATTTAACCTCGAGATAGTCCTCGATGCCGTATTTCGATCCTTCCCGGCCAAGGCCGGATTCTTTCACGCCGCCGAAGGGCGCGACTTCCGTCGAGATGATGCCGGTATTGGCGCCGACAATGCCGTATTCCAGGCCTTCGGACACGCGCCAGATACGCCCCACATCGCGGCTATAGAAATAGGACGCGAGACCGAATTCAGTGTCGTTGGCCATCTGGATCGCCTGATCCTCGCTTTCAAACCGGAACAGCGGCGCCACCGGCCCGAAGGTTTCCTCCTTCGTCACCGCCATACTGGTGTCCACATCCGCCAGCACGGTCGGCTGGAAGAAAGTGCCGCCCTTCTCGTGCCGGTCGCCGCCGACGACCACGCGCGCGCCTTTCGACACGGCGTCCGCGATATGCGCTTCGACTTTTTCCACGGCGGCCATATCGATCAACGGCCCCTGGCTGACGCCGGTATCCATGCCGTTACCGACGAGCAGGCCGCTGACCGCCTGGGACAGCTTGGCGGCGAACTCGTCATAGACGCCGTCCTGTACCAGCATCCGGTTGGCGCAGACGCAGGTCTGGCCGGCGTTGCGATATTTCGACGCCATCGCGCCCTCGACCGCAGAATCGAGATCAGCGTCGTCGAAGACGATAAAGGGCGCGTTACCGCCGAGTTCCATGCTGACTTTCTTCATAGTCGCAGCGCACTGCTCGGTCAGGATCTTCCCGACTTCGGTCGATCCGGTGAAGGTCAGCTTGCGGACGATGGGATTGGACGTCATCTCGCCGCCAATCGCGCCGGAGGAGCCGGTCACCACACTGAAGACGCCGGCCGGCACGCCGGCCCGCGCCGCCAGATCGGCCATCGCAAAAGCCGAATAAGGGGTCGCCGTGGCCGGCTTGCACACCATGGTGCAGCCGGCGGCCAGGGCCGGCCCCACTTTGCGGGCGATCATCGCGGACGGGAAGTTCCACGGCGTGATCGCGGCACAGACGCCGATCGGCTCCTTGGTCACGACGATTCGCCAGTCACCATTCGGGGACGGGATGGTATCGCCGTAAATGCGCTTGCCTTCCTCGGCGAACCATTCGATGAAGGAAGCGGAATACAGCACCTCACCCATGGCCTCAGGCAACGGCTTACCCTGCTCCAGGGTCATAAGGGCGGCCAGATCTTCCTGGTTCTCCAGCATCAGATCGTACCATTTGCGCAGGATGACTGAGCGCTCCTTGGCGGTCTTCGCGCGCCAGGCCGGCAGTGCCGCGTCAGCGGCCGCGATCGCACGCTCCGTCTCCGAAGCGCCCATTTTCGGAATCGTGCCCAAAGTTTCACCGGTTGCCGGGTTGGTGACCGCGATGGTCTCACCGCTGTCGGCGTCCATCCAGGCGCCGTCGACATAGCATTTTTCGTGAAAAAGGCTGCTGTCCTTGAGGTTCATTTCCCTGCCTCCATTCTGCGTTGATCTCTTGCGAGTAATGTAGACCAAGCGAAACCGCGCGCAATGGCCCGTTTCGTCGCGGGGCCCGGGTTGATCTATCGCGCTTTGCCGCTATCTTCCCCGCGGCAGCGAAACAGGAATGGCGATGAGCGACCCCAAACCTTCCGAGAAGCAGCGCACACTCAACATCTGTATCAATTTCCGGGCCGGCAATCTGATCCCGTCCTGCGGAGCGGTTGGCAGCAAGGAGCTGGCGGACGCGCTGGAAGCAGGCATCGCCGAGCGCGGGTTACCGTTGACGCTGCGTCGTCTGCACTGCATGGGCAAATGCCATATCGGCCCCACGGTCAAGCTGTCCCACGGCGGCCCGTTCGTCATGGGCGCGAAGGACACCGATGTGCCGCAAATTCTGGATTGGCTGGAGGCGGAAGATTGGGACGCCCTGAAAGAGGCCTTCCCGCTCCCCAAGGTCGACATCAATCTGGAAGAGTAAGGTCAGGTCGTCTCGTAATCGGCGGACAGCCAGCGCGCCGGCTTGAAAGAGACCTTGATGCCGTTCCCCTTCGCGACGGTTTCCCGCATCCCCTCGACGAACCCGGCGGCCTCTTCGTCACCGAGATAACGCGCCGCCATGGCCCGCAAGTCGGTATCGGCGTCGTAGGGGACGACCGCGGTCACCGGCCCTTCAACCGTCACATATTTGTAGGGCCGCGCCTCCTGCTGAACGCATAGGCTAACGCAAGTACCGACCTGCATGAGCCGGCCCTTGCGGGAGTCCTTCTGCATCACGATCCAGAAAACGCCGCCCGGTTCGAAATCGAACCAGACGGGTGAGGATAACGGCCCCTTTCCATCCTACGGGATACTGAGGATCGCCGGTCGCGGCTCGCGCAAGAAGGCTTCCCGCGCGGCTCGTGACATCGGTTTCGGCATCGGACCCGCCTAGAGTTCGGCGGAGCGCAGCACCAGCATCTTCTCGATCTGCATGTCGTGCATCGTGTGATGGATGCCGCCGACATTGTAGCCCGAGTGTTTCAGCCCGGCGAACGGCATCCAGTCGACCCGGAAGGCCGTGTGATCGTTGACCATCACCGCGCTGGCGTCGAGCTTGCGGAAACAGCGCATCGCCCGGTCGATATCCTGCGTGCAGACCGCCGACTGGAAGGCGAAGGGCAACGAGTTCGCGCGCGCGATCGCTTCGTCCAGGTCGCTATAGGGATAAACGCAGACCGCCGGCCCGAAGATCTCCAGCGTGCTGACCTTGGCATCGGCGGGCGGATCGTAAAGCACGGTCGCTTCGTGACAGCTCGCCGATACTTTGTTACCGCCGGTGACGACTTCCGCGCCGGCGCTGACCGCCTCGCCAATCCACTCGGCGACCCGATCGTTCTCGCTGGTGCGGATCAGCGGGCCGATCTCCGTGTCGGCCAAGGTCGGATCGCCGATCGGCATCTTCTGCCCTTCGGCGCCGATCGTCTCAGCCACCTGGCGGGCAATCGATTCATGGGCGAAAACGCGCTGCACCGACACGCAAACTTGGCCGGCATGATAAAAACCGCCCTTGGCGAGCAATGGCAGAACGGCGTCGAGATTTGCGTCCTCAGCGACGATAACCGGCGCCGCGCCGCCATGCTCCAACGCGCAACGGGTGCCTGGTGCCAACTGCGAACGGAGCATCCAGCCGACCTTCGGCGACCCGATGAAGCTGAAAAACCCGACCCTCGGGTCGGTCACAAGCTTGGTCGACACGTCGCGGCCGCCGGTAATGGTGACCTGGCACCATTCTTCCGGCAGACCGGCTTCGTGCAGGATCTGAACGAAGCGGATACAGGATAGTGGTGTGACCTCGGCCGGTTTCACGACGCAGGGACAGCCGACGGCAACGGCCGGGGCGACCTGATGGACGATGAGGTTGAGCGGATGGTTGAAGGCGCTGACCGCGACGACGACGCCGATCGGCTCATGCGTGGTCATCGCCAGGCGGTTCATCGAAGAGGCGTTCAGCCCCATGGGAATTTCGGTGCCGTGCTGGGTGCGCAAAGTCTCGACGCACAGCTTCACCCCGTCGATCGCGCGTGCCACCTCAACCCGGCTATCCGGCAGGGGCTTACCACCTTCGCGGGCCGCTTCGACCGCGAGGGTCTCGAAGCGCTCGCCCATGATCTCGGCGGCTCTTTCCAGCACCTCGATACGCTTCTCCACGCTCAGCCACCCGTCGCGGTTGCGGAACAGGCGGTCGGCGGTATCGAGCGCCTTGTCGACTGTATTCAAATCGGACACGGCGACGTTGGCGATTTCAGCCCCGTCATACGGCGCCCAAACCGTGGTTTCTCTATCGGAACTGGCGCCCGGCACCATCAACGGAAAGCTATCGACCATCTTCATCCCCTCGGCGAATTCGTGAACCCCAAAGCTGCGCTACCTTAGCGCGGTCTGGGCCGGAACGGTAGAGCGATAACCTAAGCAGAAGGTTAAATCGGGATTTCTCAAATCAGGTCGAGCAAGGGTGCCAGCGTCCGCTCATGATAGTCCGGGATCGCCGCGTCGGCGGCCGGCATACCGATCCGGTTGTGCCAGTAAACCGGCATCCCCAGCGCAGCCGCCCCCGGCACGTCCGCGGCCGAGCCGGCAACGAACAAGGTCCGCGCCGGGACCGTACCCAACCGCTCCAACGCGTAGGCATAGGCCTCCCGCCGCGGCTTGTAGAACCCCGCCTTCTCCGCCGTTGCGACGACATCGAAGCCGGGATAGACGCGCGCCGCCGCCGCGTGGCCTAACTCGGCGGAACAGTTGGTGACGACCCCAAGCTTCACCCGACCGGACAGCGCCTGCAGAACCGGCACCGCATCTGGCCACGGCGTCAGCTCATCCCAGCGGTCAACCAATGCCGCCGCACCGCCCGGCGCGATCCCAGCCATCTCTGCCCCTTCGGCAACCAAGTCCTCATACGGCCGATACGCACCGCAGCCGTAGGTCACCTCAAGATAGGCCTTCCGCCATGCCATACCGGTTTCGGGATCCCCGGCGACATTGTTCCAAAGCGACCAGGAATCGAGCAGCGCGGTTAGTAGATCGAAAAGTATGGCATCGTATTTCGTTGGCATTGTCCGGTCAGTTCCCAGTCAGTTAACAAATCGACGGCGCGAGCAAATTTAACCCTCGACTTGTCCCACACGGACATACGTCGATAATGGCGCGCAATCATCTGCACAGCCATGAGGAGCGCGACCGTGAACGCCACCCGACTGCCCTTGTCCCGTTTTACCGTCCTCGATCTGACGGCGCACCGCGCCGGGCCGACCTGCGTGCGGCAGTTGGCAGATTGGGGCGCCAATGTCATCAAGATCGAGGCGCCGTCCGCGATCAACAAGGATAAGGGCGGGCTGACCGGTGCGCGACACGGGTTCGACTTTCAGAATCTGCACCGCAACAAGCGCAGCCTGACCATCGACCTGAAGAGCGAGGGCGGCAAGGAGATTTTCTTCAAACTGGTGGAGAATGCCGACGTCGTGGTCGAGAACTTCCGCTCCGCCGTGAAACACCGGCTCGGCATCGCCTACGAGGCCTGCCGCGAGCGCAACCCACGCATCGTTTACGGCTCCATCGCCGGCTTCGGCCAGGATGGCCCCTACGGCAAGCGGCCCGGCGTCGATCAGATCGCCCAAGGCATGGGCGGGTTGATGTCGATCACTGGCTTGCCCGGCCAGGGCCCGGTCCGGGTCGGTATCCCAATCTGCGACCTGACCTCCGGCATCTTCCTGGCGCAGGGCATCCTGATGGCACTGCTCGACCGCGAGGTCACCGGCGAAGGGCAATGGGTGCACACCTCGTTGCTCGAGTCGATCATGCAAATGCTCGATTTCCAGGCCTCGCGTTGGACCATGGCCGGCGAAGTCGCGCCGCAGGCGGGCAACAACCACCCGACCAGTATCCCGACAGGCGTCTTCAAGACCTCGGATGGCCATATCAACATCGCGGCCTCGGGCAACAATCTCTGGCTCCGCTTCTGCAAGGCGATCGGCCATGAGGAACTGATCACGAACCCGGATTACGTCGACGGCGACTCGCGTTCAAAGAACCGGGACGCGCTGAACGCGACTTTGAACGAGATCACGGCGCAGAAGACCAGCCAGGAATGGATCGACATGCTGAACGAGGCCGGCGTGCCCTGCGGGCCGATCTATTCCATCGATCAGGTCTTCGATGATCCGCAGGTCAAGCACCTGAAGATGGCGCGGCCCGCGACGCATCCGACGCTGGGCGAACAGACTCTGCTGGGCCAGGCACTCAACTTAACCGCAACACCGGAGCCGGAGCGGCTGCGCCCGACACCGGATCTAGGCGAACATACGGACGAAATCCTGGCCGAGATCGGCTATGACAGCGCCGCGATCGCGGCCTTCCGCGACGCCGGCAACATCTAATCCAAAGGAACGAGACGATCATGGAACTGCAAACCGACAAGATGCTGGCCTCGAAAGAAGGCGGCATCGGCTGGATGACCTTCAACAACCCGGCGCGCCGCAACGCGACGTCCCTGGAAATGTGGCAAGCGATCGAAGTCATTCTCGACGATTTCGAAGCGGACGATTCCGTGCGCGTCGTCGTCATGAAGGGTGCCGGCGACAAGGCTTTCGTATCCGGCGCCGACATCTCGGAATTCAAGGAACGCCGTAACAACGCCGACGCGGCCGCCGAATACACCCGGATTTCGGAATCCGCGCGCGCCAAGCTGGCGAATTTTCGCAAACCCCTGATCGCCATGATCAATGGCTATTGCCT
>JAPPPC010000850.1 GCA_028817685.1 Rhodospirillaceae bacterium | reverse complement strand
ATCGCTTGGTTGGCAGAGAAGCACAGCGTGACATTGACCATCGTGCCGCCCTGCGCCAGCACCCGGCAGGTTTTCAAGCCGGCGGGGGTCAACGGCACTTTCACGGCAATGTTGTCCGCCAGTCCGGCGAGTTTTTGGCCCTCGGCCAGCATCGTGTCGAAATCGGTCGCCGCAACCTCGGCACTGACCGGTCCCTCGACGACCTCGCAGATCTCTCCAATCACTTCGAAAAAATCGCGCCCGGTCTTGGCGATCAGCGATGGATTCGTCGTCACGCCGTCGAGTAACCCCGTATCCGCGAGTTCGCGAATTTCGCCGATGTCGGCCGTATCAACAAAAAACTTCATGAATTGTCTCCGATCCCGCGCGGTGCCGCTTCGGTGTAGCGCCTGTGCCGCAACTCTCATAGACTTCGCGCCAATGCCGCGCCACCAACCGACCTTTCCCGAGATATCATCCCCGCCGAAACCACGGGTCAAGGTACTTTTGCCGCTGCCTTTGGGGGACGCCTACGACTACGCCGCACCGGAGGGACTGCCGCTGGAGCCGGGTGACTTCGTGAAAGTCCCGCTCGGCCCCCGGCAGGCGATTGGCGTCGTATGGGATAACCCCTTGCAGGAAACGGAAAGCGGGGTCTCCGACGAAAAGCTGAAAGCCGTTCTTCATCGTCTCCCGGCGCCACCGATGCCGCCGGAAAACCGCCGCCTGGTGGAATGGATTTCGAACTACACGCTGGCACCACCGGGCGCCGTATTGCGCATGGCGATGAGCGTTCCGGCAGCCCTGGAGCCGGAAAAACCGCGAATCGCCTATGCGCTGTCCGAACCGATCCCCGATATTCGCATGACGGCGGCGCGGGGGCGGGTACTCGCGCTTTTGAAAGACGTTCCGTCGCTCGCAACCGCGGATATCGTGCGTGAGACCGGGGTGAGCGCGGGCGTAGTGAAAGGGCTTGTGCAGGCCGATGCGCTGCAAGCAGTGGTCTTGCCGCCGGATAACCGGTTCGCAACGCCCGACCCCGAATGCCCCGGTCCGGACTTGTCTGACGCACAAGCGGATGCGGTCGACGCCCTGCGCGAAGCGGGTGACGGATTCGCGGTCACGCTTCTCGACGGGGTTACCGGTGCCGGCAAGACCGAGGTCTATTTCGAGGCTATCGCGGACGCGCTGCGTCGCGGCAAGCAGGCATTGGTCCTGCTGCCGGAAATTGCGCTCAGTGCGCAGTGGCTGGACCGGTTCGAGGCCCGATTCGGCGCGCGTCCGGCGGAATGGCATTCCGATCTGTCGCAGCGGCAGCGCCGAAAAACATGGCGATCGATTGCGGAAGGCGAGGCCCGCGTCGTCGTCGGCGCCCGATCCGCCCTGTTCCTGCCCTACCCGGAACTGGGTCTGATCGTTGTCGATGAAGAGCATGAGAGCGCCTTCAAACAGGAAGATGGAGTCGCCTATCACGCCCGGGACATGGCGATTGTCCGCGCGCAAATTGGTGCGTTCCCGATACTGCTGGCCTCGGCAACGCCGTCCCTGGAAACCGTGACCAATGCGGAATCAGGCCGGTACACCCGCCTCTGCCTGCCGACCCGGCATGGCTCGGCCTCACTGCCGGATATTCAACTGCTTGACCTACGAGAGGATCCGCCGGAACGGCAAAGCTGGATTTCGCCAACCTTGCGGGATGCTCTTGCGGAAAACCTGGCATCAGGCTCGCAGTCGCTTTTGTTCCTGAATCGGCGTGGCTACGCCCCTCTGACCCTGTGCCGCGCCTGCGGCCACCGGCTGCAATGTCCGAACTGCACGGCCTGGCTTGTCGAACACCGGTTCTCTGCCCGGCTGCAATGCCATCACTGCGGCTATGCGGGCCGTAAACCGGACGCTTGCGGCGTTTGCGAGACGAAGGACAGCTTTGTCGCCTGCGGCCCGGGGGTGGAGCGGCTGGCGGAGGAGGTGATGAATTTCCTGCCGGATGCACGGCTTTGCATCGCCACGAGTGATTCCATACAC
>JAPPPC010000663.1 GCA_028817685.1 Rhodospirillaceae bacterium | reverse complement strand
TATCCGATGCCCGATAAACAGCAGGCCTACCCATACGGTTTGGATGGGGTTCGGACAACGGTGGCGCAGCTTCGCGTTGCGTTCGGCCGCAATCTGACAGTGATGCTGGGCGATGCGGATACCGACTCCAATCACCGGCACCTTCACAACACACCGGCGGCGAAACGCCAGGGCCCGCACCGATATGCGCGTGGGTTATCCTACTTCGACCGGGCACAGGCCGCGGCTTCTACGAACGGCGTGCCTTTCGCGTGGCGGTTGGAAATTGTCCCCGATGCCGGCCATTCGACAAAAGCCATCCGCGCGGATGCCGCCGAGATTCTGTTGCACCGCCCCCGACCTTGACTTGCGCTGCACCGCGTGACCACGATTCCCGCTCTCTTCGATGGAGGAAGCCATGGCAAAACTCAGACATATCGCCGTCACCGTTCCCGATATGGAGGAAGCGGCGACGTTCTACGAAAAGACGTTCGGCATGGAGCGCGTGTTCGAGTCCGGTATCGTGATTATGCTGTCCGACGGCACGATCAGCCTCGCGATCCTGAAGTTCAAGACCGACGAACAGGCCGGCGACGAGCGCGGTAAGGATTTCCACGGTCTGCATCATATGGGCTTTGTCGTCGATGACATCGCCGAATCCAGCGAGGCGATCGAGGAGAATGGCGGCAAGTATCATATGCGCCTGCCGGACTCGGCCGAGGGTGCGACCGAGATCAAGTTCCGTGATCCCAACGGTGTCGTTTTCGACATCGTGACCAAGGACTACGCGGAGCGCGCCTGGGGCGCCAAGGTCTGAACCGGCCACGCAGCCAATACCGGGAAGAAGGACGCCACCGATGACCGTAAAGCTGGGATACCTGCTGCCTACCCGCGAGCAGATCATGCAGGGAAAACCCGACGCCGCGCCCTTGCTGGCGCTTGCGGAACGGGCGGAAGGCGCCGGGCTCGATTCGATCTGGGTTGGCGATTCCCTGCTGGCGCGGCCGCGGCACGAACCCCTGACCCTGCTGGCCGGCGTTGCCGGGCGGGTGCCCCGGGTCGAGTTGGGGACGGCGGTCCTGCTGCCGGCCTTGCGCAACCCGGTGATCCTGGCGCATCTGGTCGCGACTTTGGATCAGGTCAGCGAGGGGCGCTTCATCATGGGCGTCGGCATCGCCGCCGATGTGCCCAACATCCGAGCCGAGTTCGAGGCGGCCGGCGTGCCGTTCGAGAAGCGGGTCGGCCGAATGATGGAAGGGCTTCGACTCTGCAAGGCCTTCTGGACCGGCGATCCGGTGGACTGGGACGGTCGCTGGAAGGTCGCCGACAGTACCCTGGGACCGACGCCGCACCGGCCGGGCGGGCCGCCGATCTGGGGCGGCGGATCGGCCGAGGCAAGCTTGACCCGCGCCGGCAAGCATTTCGACGGCTGGTTCCCAACGGGCCCCGACGCGGCGGGTTGGGGCAAACAATGGAAAACGGTGTGCGAGGCGGCCGACGCCGCAGGCCGGGCCGGCGCCGCAGGCCGGGCCGGCGCCGTCACCGGAGCGGTCTACCTCACCGCGTCGATCGACGACGATGCGGACAAGGCCGACGGCATGATCAACAGCTACCTGGAAAACTATTACGGCCAGCCGGCAGAAGTCCTGCGCAGGCGTCAGGCCTGTTTTGCCGGGCCGGAAGCTGAATTCCTGCCATGGCTCCAGGGCTATGTCGATGCCGGGGCGAGTCACCTGATGGTGCGCGTGGTCGGCGACCACGAAACGCATATCGGTATTCTTGCGAAGGCCCGGGAGGCACTCAACTAGCAGGTTATTGAATCGGCATAACCTCAGGAAAATCCGAAGAAAAGCGCGTGAAATAGAAAAAATTATTACGCGAGCGACTTCTGATTTTTGTAGAATAACCGTCATGAACGTTCGTCAGATTCTTTACACGAGCACCGCGGCGCTCACGATGGATAGCCCGTCGTTGTACGCCCTACGCCAGGAATCTTGCACCAACAACAGCCGCTTCGGCGTGACGGGCTTGCTGCTCTATGTGGACAAGGTCTTCGTCCAACTGATCGAGGGGCCGGGATCGGCAATTGGGCAACTCTTCGGCAATATCCGCCACGATGACAGGAACCAAGGCGTGACGGAGCTTCTGGACCGTTCCGTGGAGGATCGGGCGTTTCAGACGTGGTCGATGGGCTTTCGTTCGCTCGATACGAACGCCCGTGCCGAGTACGAGGCGTACCGGAATATCCAGACCCGTCAGGATCTCGAAGCGATCGCGTGCCGTGATGACAAGATTTTCGGTCTTGTAAGAGGCCTCTATGTGGCAAATGCGGGGCGCGGCTTTTAGCCGATAGGGACGCATTTTGCGCCACCTTGCGCGCGACGTTATCCTCGCACCCGGATAGGGTTCTGCTGACGGCTCCAGGCCGGAAGCCGTAAAGGAATTGCGAGGGTGAATCATGGAATACGATGTCGTGGTCGTCGGCGCGGGGAACGCCGCGCTCTGTGCAGCGCTGGCCGCCTACGAGGGTGGCGCCAAGGTGCTGGTGCTTGAGAAGGCCTCCGAGGACGAGAAGGGAGGCAATTCCTATTTCACCGCAGGCGGTTTCCGCTTCGCGCATGAGGGGCTGGAAGATGTCTGCGAAGACATTCTGGTCGATCTGTCCGAAGCGGAGCGCGAACAGATCGTTCTGCCGAAGCATGATAAGCAGTATTTCTACGACCAATTGATGAAGGTCACGCACCATCAATGCGACGAGACCATGGCTTGGCGCCTGATCAACGACTCGCGGCCGACCATGGGCTGGCTCCGCGGCCACGGCGTGCGTTTCATCCCGATGTTCGGCCGGCAATCCTATGTCGTCGATGGGAAGCACGTCTTCTATGGCGGCGTGAATATCGAGGCTGTCGGCGGCGGGCAGGGGCTGGTCGAGTTCGAGCTCGCCCGGTTGGAACAGCTCGGTATCGAGATCCGATACGAAACCGGCGCGACGAAGCTGCTGCAGGACCAGCAGTGCAACGTCACGGGCGTCCAGGTGCGGGGACCGAATGGCTACGAAGAAATTCCGGCGCGGTCGGTCGTGCTGGCCTGCGGCGGATTCGAGGCGAACCCGGAAATGCGCGTTCGTTATCTCGGCCCGGGCTGGGACCTGTGCCGGGTCCGCGGCACGCGGCACAACAAGGGCGAGGGCATCCAGATGGCGCTCGACATCGGCGCCCAGGCCTTCGGCAACTGGTCCGGCTGCCATTCCGTCGGCTGGGACATCAGCGCACCGCCCTATGGCGACCGGGTTGTACTTGACAATTTCCAGAAGCACTCCTATCCGCTTGGTATCATGGTAAACCTCAACGGCGAGCGCTTCGTCGATGAGGGCGAGGATTTGCGCAACTTGACCTATGTCCGCTTCGGCCGCGAGATCATGGCGCAGCCGCACCGAACTTGCGTGCAGATCTTCGATCAGAAAACCATCGACATGTTGCGCGACGAATACCGTATCCACGAGGTGACCAAGGTCGAATCCGACACGATCGAAGGGCTGGCCAAGGAACTGGAGATCGATCCGGAGAAGCTGGCCAAGACGGTCGCGGAGTATAATGCGGCCTGTCAGCCGGGCGACTACAACCCGGCCGTTCTGGACGGCGTGCACACCAAGGGCATCACGCCGCCGAAGACCAACTGGGCGCTCCCGATCGACAAGCCGCCCTATGCCGGTTTCATCACCACGACGGGCATCACCTTCACCTTCGGCGGGCTGCGCATCAATGACGAGGGCGCGGTGCAGGATGTCAGCGAGCGCACCATCCCCGGACTGTTCGCCGCGGGCGAGTTGGTCGGCGGTCTGTTCTACGGCAACTATCCGGGCGGCAGCGGCCTGATGGCGGGTTCGGTCTTCGGCAAGCTGGCGGGCACCAGCGCGGCGAGCTACGCGGTCGGCAACGCGTAGACCCGATGCCGCTTAGCGACATTCTGGAAGACAATCCGCTGTGTCGGATGCTGGGCATCCGGTACCCGGTCTGCCAGGCCGGCATGTATTCCGTTGCCTATGGCAAATTGGCAGCCGCGGTCTCCAACGCCGGCGGGCTCGGCGTGATCGGGTCGGCCTTCATGGATCCCGAGCAGCTTCGCCGTGAGATCCAGCTGGTCAAGAACGAGACGGACAAACCCTACGGCGTCGATATCCTGTTCGCGGAAGTGGGCGGCGGTGATGCGACCGCGAGCGGCTACACGCAGGAGGTCGAGGACCATATCGCGGTCACCTTTGAGGAAGGTTGTTCGGTGATCGTCTCCGGCCTGGGCGATCCGGGCCGCATCGTGCCCCGTGCGCATGAGGCGGGCATGAAAGTCATGTCGCTGGTCGGTACGTCGCGACAAGCGAAAAAGGTTCAGGCTTCCGGTGTCGATGCGGTTATCGCGTCGGGGCATGAGGGCGGTGGTCATGTCGGCCGCGTCGGGACGCTGCCGCTGGTGGCGAAGGTGGTCGACAGTGTCGATATTCCGGTTCTGGCGGCGGGCGGCATTTCCGACGGGCGCGGTCTCGTGGCGGCGCTGGCATTGGGGGCGCAGGGCGTGTGGATGGGAACGCGCTTCATCGCCACCGAAGAGGCGCGCGGGCACCTCAACTACAAGCAGAAGATCGTCGATATCGACGAGGATGGCACCATCGTCACGCGCGGCCACTCCGGCAAGACGGCGCGTATTATCCGCAACAAGTTCACGGAATACTGGGCGGCGCACCAGGAAGACATCAAACCCTTCCCCTATCAACTGCGCGAAGTGGGCGAGCCGGCCTCTGTCCGGGGCCGCATGGAAGGTGATATCGAGCATGGTGTGCTGGCCGCCGGGCAAGGCTCCGGCGTCATCGGTTCGATCCCGCTGGCCGGCGACGTGGTCGCTGCGATCATGGACGAGGCTCGCGCCGTTCTTGACGGGTGGTCCGGCGGTAGGGTGTGAGAAAAACGCAATTGAAAACCCGCCTGGATCGGCGTAGCGTTTTAGGTCCATGGAAAAGGAGGTCTAGACCCGTTTTACGCGGTGAAACCAGACTGAAGGAGGCTCGAAAAATGACGCCGCCCGACAGGACAGGAGACATATCCCCGTAAACAAATCTAGGCCCGGTCAGGGATCGGGCGGTGCCGAATTAGGTACCCGAAAAAAGCCCCGTCGCGTGCGGGGCTTTTGCGTTTTCGGCTCGGATTCATATTAGGGTTTGGGGGCTTTCATCCAGGTGACGATGTCCTCGACGACCTGATCCTCGATACCGTTGAAGCCGTGAAAGTGTGCCGCGTGGCAAGGATTTCCGGCGTCGTAGCCGCCGCGGTACCAGGCGACCTTCACCGGCCCCGCATTGGTCAATTTGGACTGCAACTTGGCGACCCCTTCGGGGGGAGTCACATAGCATTCATCGTCGCGGTGATGGGCGATGAGGACAGGGCCGTAAATCCTGTCCAGATCGAAATCCAGCAGATTGTCACCCTTCTCATTCCACGCCAGCATGGATGCGGTCAGTACGATACCGTCCGCACCCGCCGAACTGCCAAGCCGGATGGCCGCGTTTCCGACCGAGTTTGTGCGACGGCTGGTACCGATGAGCCACACCGGCAGGTCAAACCTTTTGCGCAAGTGTGCTATTACGGCACCGACATCGGTGGCATGATCCGCCGAGCCGCGAAACCCATGTCGCAGATCGTATTTGTGATCCGTCGGCGCATCGATGACCACCGTGACGATACCGCGGTCGAGAAAATGGGGTCGGCTGCGGATCAGAAAATTGCCGTTGCCCCAGCCGATTTTCCCGCCCTTCGACAGTTTCATTGCGCCCTTGCCACCGGCGAAAAGGACGGCGACGGCAACGGGATTGGCAACGGTTTCGACCAGCAGGCGGGTTCTTTCGCCACGTGAGACAATGTCGTGTACCTCGCGCGTTTGCGCGGTGGCCGCACTTGTCTTCGTTTCGACGGCGGTATCCCGCCCCACGACACGGACGTCGGCGGCCTTCACCTGCATGGGCGCGAGCAGGCACAGAAGCGTCGCGAGGCAATACAGGCGAAGTAGAATCATGACGCCGGAATGAACCGTGGACATCGCTGTTTCCGTATTCAGTTGCCTCGTCACTCTATCGTGCGTTATGCGATGCGTTAAAGGCACTACCGGCGCGGAGTACGATGGGGGGTGAGTTGGATAACCAGGAAATCGAAAACGAAGTCCTGACCTTCTGGTTCGGTGATGATCCGGAAGAGAAGCGGGCAGCGTGGTTCGAAAAAGATGCTGCCTTCGATACGGAGATCGTCGAGCGGTTTGCGAGCGCCTACGAAGCGGCGGCCTCTGGCGCGCTCGACGGTATGGCGTCGACGCCGCTGGGATGTCTGGCCTTGGTTATCATCCTGGATCAGTTTCCCCGCAACATGTTCCGCAACGACCCGCGGTCTTTCACAACGGACGATAAGGCGCTCGGGCTTTCGAAGGACGCGCTGTCGAAAGGCTTCGACCAAGCGCTTAACGAAAACCAACGCGCGTTTCTGTGCATGCCCTTCATGCATAGCGAGGGGCTGGCCGATCAGCAAAGGTCGGTCGAGCTGTTCGCGACGATAAGCGAACAGAACTTGGATTATGCACGACAGCATCTGGTCATTGTCGAGCGGTTCGGGCGGTTTCCGCATCGTAACGCGGTGCTGGGCCGCCGCTCGACGGATGAAGAGATCGCCTTTCTGAACGAGCCGAATTCGTCGTTTTAGGAAACCGCGTTTCGGACTTCGTCGTCGGTCGGAAAGCGTCCCGTCGCAGCCTTGGAATAGGCGCGCTGCCCGTCGACATCGATGTCGAAAACGCCGCCGCCGCCGCCGACAAGTTCGATGTCGGCACCCGAAACCTTATCCAAGATCAAGTCTCTCGCACGGAGAGCGCGGGGTTCGTAGTTTCAAACGACGCAATATTCAATGCGTATCTTCATAATCGTTGGCCTTTCCTGGTGAGGCGCTGCATAACCCTATGATAGGCGAAGATCCGCTCGCCGTCAGGAGTTCAAATGTCCGACATCACCTTGAACCGTATTCGTGAAGGGAACGGCGCACCGCCGATCGTTTTCGTGCACGGGTTTTTGTGCCGGCATCAGGATTGGCGGCACCAGGTGTCGCACTTCTCGCCGGACCATACGGTGGTTGCGTGCGACCTGCGCGGGCATGGCGAGTCGCCGCGCGGCGAAGCGCCGATAACGATCGAAACGGTCGGCGGCGATGTCGCGCGATTGCTTGGTGAAGAGGATCTGTCCGGCGCCGTTCTGGTCGGTCACTCCATGGGCTGTCGGGTCGTCATGGAAGCCTGGCGTCAGGCAAGGGACCGTGTCGATGCCCTCGTCCTTGTCGACGGTAGCCGGGTCGGCGTCGACAAGCAGGCCGGCCAGGAAGCCTTCGATGCGATGATTGCCGAGAAGGGATATGTGACAGTCGTGCGTGCGCTCTTCGAGGATATGTTTTTCGGCGATCCGCCCGATTGGAAGGAAGCGGCGATCGAGAACGTGCTGTCGGTTCCGGAGAGTACGGGGGCAACGCTGTTCCGCAATCTGATCGCGTGGGACGCGGATTCCCTCGAAGCGACCATGGCGACGCTCGATATCCCGGTTCTGGTGCTGCAAAGCACGACGATGGGGATCGATCGCGTCCGCCGTGCGATGTCCGAAGGCGAGGTCGGGCCGTTTCAGGAATTGATCCTGAATTCGGTCGCCGGTGCCGAGAGCGAAACGATACCCGGCCCGGGGCATTTTTGTATGACGGAAGCGCCGGCTGCGATAAACGCGCGCATGACGCAGTTTATCGCAGCGCGGCTGTAGCCGCGTCAGGTCAGCAGTTTCGCGTAATCGTCCAGCATCGGCAGGATCGTCTCGCGGTCCGCTGACGGCAGTTGGAACAGGCCGCCATGAATGCCCGCCTGCTGGCAGGCTTCCAACTGCTGCGCATCGGCCGGCGCTCGGAACAAGGTGACGGACAGTTCTTTGAAGTCGCGCCCGGCTTCGTCCGCCGCCTCACGCAGTCGCGCCATGTCCTTTTCCGGGTCGAAGTTCGGCGTCACCCGCGGCAGCCAGCCGTCGCCATATTCCGCCACTCGTTGCAGCGTATACTTCGTTTCGCCACCCAGGATGACCGGCGGATGCGGCTTCTGCAGCGGCTTCGGCCAGGACCATGATTTCTCGAACTTGACCATTTCGCCGTCGAACGATGCCTCTTCCTCGGTCCATAGCGCCTTCATGGCCAGCACCCGTTCGCGCATCAGCTTGAACCGCGTCTTGTAGGTCGCGCCGTGGCTCTCCATCTCCTCGATGTTCCAGCCGCCGCCGATACCCAGCGTGATCCGACCGTTCGACATCATGTCGAGACTAGCGACGACCTTCGCCGTAACGATGGGGTCGCGTTGCGGAATGAGGCTGATACCGGTCCCCAGCTTCAAGTTGGTGGTCGCGGCGGCTGCGAATGACAATGAAATGAAGGGGTCGAGCGTATGCGCGTACTCCTTCGGCAGGTCACCGCCGCCCGGCCAGGGCGACTTGCGGCTGACCGGAATGTGTGTGTGCTCTGGAACGAAGAGCGAAGCGAAGCCACGGTCTTCGAGCGCGCGCGCCAGTTCTTCGATGCTCATACTGTAGTCGGTGTCGAATATGAATACGCCGAGTTCCACGGTCGTTTCTCCCCTTGGTGAACCTTGTATGGGCCACGCGCGACAGCGCGAGGCCGCTTGCTGAATTCACTATATCGCGTTCGACCCCGGCCGATGCAAGGCACCGATGTACTTGATTTATGACGATTCTGTCAAAGTCGATTGAATGTCAGATAAATTTTATTTGTAATAAATAATAAATAACAAATATTTATAT
>JAPPPC010000375.1 GCA_028817685.1 Rhodospirillaceae bacterium | reverse complement strand
CCCCTGCAGGGCGGCGAGCGGCCGGCCGGCATAGCGGTATTCGCTGTCGTAATCATCTTCCAGCACGAAAGCGTCGGCGGCCTGCGCCCAGTCCAGCAATTCCAGCCGGCGGCGCAACGCCATGGTCCGGCCGAGCGGATATTGGTGCGAGGGCGAGACGCAGATCATCCGCGCGTCCGGCGAGATGCGCCGTCCCTCGACCACGTCGATGCCGTCATCGTCAACCGGAACCGGCGTCAGGTTCGCGCCGGCGGCGAGCAGGGCGCTCCAGGTGCCGCTGAAGCCCGGCTCCTCGACCCAGACCCGGTCACCGGGATCGATCAGGGCGCGGGCGACCAGGTCGAGCGCCTGCTGCGCGCCGGAGACGATGAGGATCTGGTCGGGGTGGCAGGACACCGCCCGCGCCGCGCCGAGATAGCGCGCCAGGGCCTCGCGCAGGGGCGGGTAGCCCATCGGGTCGACGCCGACCAGGAAATCCGTCGGCGGCCGCCGCCAGCGGCGCGCTAGCAGCCGGGCCCAGTCGTCGAAAGGGAAGCTGTCGATTTCCGGCAGGCCGAGTGAGAAGGGTTGCGGCGGCGTGCCTTGCGCGGCCTGTAGCTGCGCCAGCATCGCGCCGCGCCGCGACAGTTTAGGCTCGCTGCTGGGTTCGCGGACCTCTTGTGGTGGTGTGCGGCGCGCGTGCAGCAATGCCTCCGGCAGAACAGCGGAGACGTAGGAGCCGGCGCCGACTCGGCCGTCGAGATAGCCCTCGGTGAGCAATTGCTCATAGGCGGACACCGCTGTGTTGCGCGAGAGGGACAGATCGTTGGCCAAGGTCCGGGTCGACGGCAGGCGTGTGCCGGGCTGCAGACGCCCGGTCAGGATCGCGTCACGGATGGCGAAATAGAGCTGCCGGTAGAGCGGTGTTTCCGCCGCCGGATCGAGGGAGAGGGCGGCGAGATGCGCTGCCGTGGATCGCCTGGCCATCGTGGTACCTGTCGGTGTCGCGGTCGTTGGGTGTCGAAGCGGACCGGACATTAGGTAAGTAAACGGAAAATAAAAAGGTCCACTTCAAGGGCTTTAGCTGGTCCAATCGCCGTCCGCGGTCACATTTTAGCCAGCGCCGCCCCATATGCCGGGGCTCTGTGGTATGCAGACACCGCGGAAAACAGCGGTTTCAGGGATTCCAAGAGCGGGCCGATCACGACTTTTTTTATTGTACGGGTTGGTCCGCCCTTCTACATCATGGCGAAATTCCGCGTTTGTTAACCATTTCGGTCGCGACGAGTGAGGCTTTCATGAACGTAACCACGCCGGTGTCCAGCCCCGCCCTGGATCCTGCGAAGTTCCGCGACCCCGATGTGACCGCGACCGGCGAACGCCGGGCCTCGGTCGATCTCGAGTCGCTCGAGACCCTTTGGTTCAACACCGGCTCCTTGTGCAATCTGACCTGTTCGAACTGTTACATCGAGTCGAGCCCGAAGAATGATCGCCTCGTCTATATCTCGGCCGCCGAAGTCCGGACCTATCTGACGGAAATCGCGGCGCTGCAGCTGCCGACGCGAGAGATCGCCTTCACCGGCGGCGAACCGTTCATGAATCCGGAGATCATGGACATCCTCGAAGCGGTGCTGGAAGGCGGCTTCCGCTGCCTGGTGCTCACCAATGCCATGCGGCCGATGATGAAATGCACCGATCGAATTGCGGACCTTCAACAGCGCTTCGGCGACCGGTTGACCGTCCGGGTCTCGCTCGACCACTACACCGAGACGCTGCACGATATGCTGCGTGGCGAGCGCAGCTGGGAGAAGACCTTGCTGGGTTTGCGCTGGCTCGCGGAAACCGGCGTGTCGATCAATGTCGCCGGCCGCACCTGCTGGGGCGAAAGCGAGGACTCGATGCGGCAGGGCTTCGGGCGGCTTTTCGAAGCCCAGGCGATTTCGATCGATCCGCAGAACCCGGAGCAACTGGTCCTGTTTCCGGAGATGGACGAAACGCAGGACGTGCCGGAGATTACCGAAAGCTGCTGGGATATCCTCAACGTCGCGCCGTCCGCGATGATGTGCGCGACATCGCGCATGGTGGTCAAACGCAAGGGGGCGTCGGCACCCGTCGTCGTACCCTGCACCCTGTTACCCTATGACCCATCGTTCGATTTCGGGACGACCCTCGAATCCGCCGCCGAGCCGGTCAAATTGAACCATCCGCACTGCGCAAAATTCTGCGTTCTCGGTGGCGGATCGTGCAGCGTCACCGCGGACTGACCGGCTCACGCCGCGTCGAATTGGCAGGCCAGGGTGCCAGCCGTGACGGGCGACAGGCCGGTTAGGACCTGCTGGTCGAGCAGGATCACGCGGCCGGGTTTCGGCATATCGATAACGCGTCTTGCTTTGAGCTTGCTGAAAAGGCGGCTGACGGTTTCGGAATTCAGTCCCAGATAGTCTGCGATGTCCTCCCGTTTCATCGGCAGTCCGATAACGGTTCCCGTCTTTCCCGGAAAACCCGTCCGATAGGCCATATCGACCAGGAACGCGGCGATGCGCTCCATCGCGGTACACCGCCCGAGCAGCGTAATCTGCGTGGTCATGCGCTGAAGCTGGCGGCGCAAGGCGCTATCCGGGGATGCGTCCGCGTCGAATTGGCAATTGCCGCACCGATTCAGGGCGGAACGGTTGACCATATACCCCTCGCCGGCGGTCAGGGCGATGTGGCGCATTTCCAACTGGGGGAGCGGTTGAAGCAGTTGCTCACCCTTGAAGTGAAACCCCAACACCTGCCGGCGGCCGTCCCCGAGGATCGATTCCACCCGCGTTGCACCTACGGCAAGGGTCGCAATGGTGCCCGGCTTTAGTCCGCCAACGGTGAGCCTGTTCCCGGCGGCAAAGGACAGCTGACGTACCATGGGAATGACGTCATGACAGACGGTCGGCCGGACATCTGCCGTGATGATTTCGGGTCGTTGTGGCTTCACAGGCATGGCGGTCACGGGCTCCCGCGCAATTCTCGACTGTTTCCAGCTTAAGGCGCGCAGATCCGGGCGGCATTGATCCGGATCAATACGGGTTTTTTCGAAGTTTCTGACCTGGGTCAGGATTTGGCCGGAACGTGCGTGATAGCGTTTTTGCAATGGGATCCGTGGCGTCAGCCAGACTTTGGGGGAGCTTTCATGGCACGGTATGCACCAGCACGCTTCGTCGGCATCTTGATCGCGGGGCTTTTCGCACTGGCATCGCCAGTGGAATCGGCGAAGTTCGATACCGTCGCCAAGGACCGGGCGGACAAGATGGGCTGCTTGTCCTGCCATGAAGGGATCGAACGTTTTACCGACGGGCCGATGATGGAGACCATCATCGACCTGGGTAAAGAGTACAAAGACCCCGGCGGCTGCGTCATTTGCCATGGCGGCACGCCGTCGGCGACGACGAAGGTGGCGGCGCACAAGGGGGCGCCGAAGGACCTTACCGACGCGGATGGGCCGCACGCCTTTTATCCCGATCCGGGCAGCATCTTTCTCGGCGACCGGGCGTGCGGGCAGTGCCATCAGGGCTATGCCGAACGGCTTAAGAAATCGCTGATGAACACGGAAGCAGGCAAGCTGCAGGGCAATCTGTGGTCCTGGGGGGTGATCAAGGGACGGCGCGCGATCTACGGGAACTACAGCCTGAAGGACGAGGACGGGCCGGAACCTGCCGTGGGCACCGATGCCTACAAGAAATACATGCTGGACTATGTCAAAGCGCACCCGGACCAGGTGCCGAGCGAGATGAAGCAGGTGCCCGAGGTGGATATCAACGATATCCCCAAACATCCGAACCAGGCCGGTATCACCTATTCGCGGCAGCAATGTCAGCGCTGCCATGTCGGTGTCAGCGGGCGCGAGAAGCGCGGCGACTATCGCGGGACCGGCTGCTCATCCTGTCACGTGCCCTATTCGAACGAAGGGCTGTATGAGGGCGGCGACCCGACAATTCATAAGGAGCAACCGGGGCACCTTCTGGTCCATCGCATGCAAGGCACGCGGAAATCGAAGGTCAAGGTCCGGGATATCGAATATTCCGGCATCCCGACCGAAACCTGTGTGACCTGCCACAACCGCGGTAAGCGGATCGGCGTCAGCTATCAGGGCATCATGGAATTCCCCTATGGCAGCCCGTACGACGCCAAAGGCAAGAAGCAACCGAAGCTGCACACGAAGAAGTATCTTTTCATCAAGGATGATCTGCATCATCAGGTGGAAAGCCGCGACGGCAACCCGAAAGGCGGGCTGCTGTGCCAGGACTGCCATACGTCGATCGGCATGCATGGCGACGGCAATCTGCCGGGCACGACCCTGGCGCAGGTCGAGATCGAGTGCGAGGACTGTCACGGCACGGTCAGCAAGTTCCCCTGGGAATTGCCGCTGGGCTATGCCGAGGAACACCAGCAGGCAATCGGCGATAAACCGCGCGGCTTGACCGACGAACTGCCCGATTTCATGGCGTTCGCCACGCAATACGAACCGGAGGACGGCTATCTGCTCACCACGCGGGGCAATCCGCTCGGCAATGTGGTGAAGAAGGGCAAGCAGGTCATCCTGCATTCCGCATCCGGGCTCGACTTCAAGGTCCCGGTGCTGAAGCAACTGAAACAGGACAATGATTGGAAGTCGCCGGACGCAATGGTCGCCATGTCAGCGGTGGGCAAGCACATGGAGAAGATGGAGTGCTATGCCTGCCACGCGGACTGGGCGCCGCAATGTTATGGCTGCCACGTAACGGTGGATTACTCCAAAGGCAAGACGGATGTCGACTGGATCAAGACCGCGAACAAGCGCGGCAAGGATGGGCTGTCGGCTGATTACGCGCTTGGAACCAATGGGTTAAAGGGACCCGGCAAGGTTTCGGAGACGCGCAGCTATTTGCGCTGGGAGACACCGACCCTTGGCATCAACGGCGAAGGCCGGGTCAGCCCGATGATGCCTGGGTGCCAGGTCATCACGACGGTTATCGACAAGGACGGCAACACCGTCGTCGACAACGAGATCTGGGATACCTCGGAGGGCAAGGGCCTCGATCATGCGGCGGTACAGCCGCACACGGCGGGGCGCAAGGCGCGTTCCTGCGAAAGCTGTCACAACAATCCCAAGGCACTCGGCTACGGCATCGAGGATGGCCGTTTCCTGAAGGGGTATGAGAAGGGCTTCACCGTCGATCTGGAAACCCATGACGGCAAGATCATCCCCAAACAGACCAAGGTGCAGAGCGCGGCGATCCCGAAACTCGACCACGATCTCAGTCAGATCGTCACCCGCGACGGCAAGCAGCTCGTCTCGGTCGGCAGCCACTGGCCGCTGACCGGCCCATTGACCCAGGCGCAGCGCAACAAGATGGAGCGCACGGGCCTGTGCATGGGCTGCCATCAGAACATGGTGGACAAGGATCTGTGGTCGAAGGTGAACACGCCGGCCTTCGTCGACAACGAACAGCACAAGGCCGTCATGGACAAGGCGATCCATGCCTTGTCCAAAGAACGCAAATAGAGGTGGGGAGGACGAATCTATGACGCCTTTGCAACGCCTCCTGACGGCTCTCTTCGTGATCGCGTTCGCGGGGCCGGCCTTCGCTCAAAGCGCCGACTACCGGGTGCGCGACCTGCTCGAGCCCTGCGTCGAGGGGGACAATGACAGCCGCGGCGGTGCCGTGCTGGAGATGGAATGCGAGCAATATGTCAACGGCTTCACCCATCTCTACCTGCGCTCCGGCATGGCGAAGTCGGACAAGGTCTGTCTGCCGGAGCAGAACCAGGCCGACGAGATTCGCTGGGCCTTCATGCGCTGGGCGCACGAGAATTTCGGCAACCGGGACCAGCCCGCCGTCGAAGGGCTAATGGCGACATTGAAGGCGCACTTCGCCTGTAAGTAGCGCGCTGCGACCCTTTCGTTTCGCATTCGTTGGCATCCTGTTACCCTCTGCGGCAGTTGTATCAATGAGGAGGACGGGACGATGAAAATCGACGGCGGCTGCCATTGCGGTGCCTTGACCTATGAGGCGGAAATCGATCCCGATACGATGACGATCTGCCACTGTACCGACTGCCAAAAGATGTCCGGCACGGCGTTTCGGACAGTCATCCGCGCGCACGAAGACAATTTCAAGATGCTGACTGGAGAGCCGAAAATCTACGTCAAGACGTCGGAGAACGGCACGCCGCGGGCGATGGGGTTCTGCGAGAATTGCGGCACGCAGATTTACGGCACCAGTGTCGGCGAAGGCCCGAAAATCATAGGTATCCGCGGCGGTACGATCACGCAGAGCGCGCAGCTGAAACCGGTCAATCAGATCTGGACCCGCTCGGCACAGCCCTGGGTCTGCGAGATCGAGGGGATGGAAGTGTACGAGACATCGCTGGAGGCGGGCTAGCAGGGATAGGCGGGTTGCACGGCAATCCTGACGTCCTATTCTGAAGGTCATGAGCTACGAACATCCCTATGAAGGTCTCAAGGTCCTGGAGATAAGCCAGGGCTATGCGGCGCCTTATTGCGCCATGATGTTGGCCCAGTACGGTGCGGAGGTGGTGAAGATCGAGCCGCCGCACGGCGACTGGGTGCGCGGCGTGGGAAAGTCCACCGGCGACCATTCCTCGCTCTCGATCGTTCCCAATCTCGGCAAGAAAAACCTGGCGCTCGATCTCAAATCCGACGAAGGCAAGGCGATCGCGCGGCGTCTCGCGGTGGAAGCGGATGTCATCGTGGAAGCCGGCCGGCCGGGCGTCACCGCGAAGTTGGGCCTCGGTTATGAGCAGATCAAGCCGGACAACCCGCGCGTCATCTACATTTCGGTCAGCGGCTTCGGCCAGACTGGCCCCTATATCGACCGGCCGGCGACCGACACGGTCATGCAAAGCTTCTCCGGCCTGATGTCGGTGAACAAGGGCACGAGCGACGGCATGCCGCACCGGGTGGGCGTGATCGTCGCCGACCATACGACCGGCCTCTACGCCTTTCAGTCCGTCGCCGCGGCACTTTATGCCAGACAGGGCAGCGATGAAGGCCGCTTCATCGATGTCAGCCTGATGTCGAGTATGGCGGGGCTGCTGGCGCCCAAACTCATCGAACACACCATCGAACCGGGCGAACAGAGCATCACCAACGCGCCCGCCGGCAGCTATCAGACGCAGGACGGCTGGATCGCGATCACGCTGATCAAGGAAGCACATTGGGCCAATATCTGCCGCTGCCTGGAGCGGGATGAACTGGCGACCGACCCGCGCTTCGACTCCTTTGCGAAACGGGCGGAGAATCTGGACGCGCTTCTGGCGCTGATCCGCCCTGTCTTCGCGGCGCGCACGACCGCCGAGTGGTCGGGAATTTTTCGCGAGAATGACGTGCTGTCCAACCCAATCAACGATATGGGCGCCTGGCTGGAAGACCCGCAGGTCCTGGCGAGCGATCTCGCCCCCATGGTGTCGCAGCCGCAGGCCGGACCCATGCCGATTGTCCATTTGCCCGGCACAACGCCGCCACGCGATGGCGATCCCAAGTTCGAAGCGCCGCTGGCCGGTGCGCACAGCCGTGAAATTCTTGCTCGGCTCGGCTATTCGGATGCCGATATCGACGCACTGGCGTCGCGCGGCGTCACCAAACTCAGCGACTGAATGGAGTTCACTATGTCCGACACCGCCTTCTCGCCGGAAAAACACGATCCCGGCCTCGCCCTGACTTTCGAGGAACTCGAAGTCGGTCAGGAGTTTTATATCCCGTCGCGGACCATGACGGGCGGGCTGTTCGCGGCCTTTCAATCGGCTTCCGGCGACAATCACCCGATCCACTACGACGTCGAATATTGCCGCCGGCACGGACATGAGAATTTGCTGGCGCACGGGTTCCAGGTCGTCATTCAGTCGGCGGCTGGCGCGGGGATGTTCCCCTTCGTCGTGGGTGGCTCCCTGATCGGCTTTCTCGAACAGTCCTCCAAATTCCTGAAGCCGGTCTATATGGGCGATACGCTGTATCCGCTGTTGACGGTGACCGAGCTGACGCCGCAGCGCAGCACCGGCGTGCTGACCGTCCGCTCCACGATCCATAATCAGCGCGGCGAACTGGTCATGGAAGGCGAACAGAAATATCTACTGAGGCTCGGCAAAAAGGCGTCGTAACCGCTTTTTCCGCGGTATCGCCGCAGCACAGCCCTATTTCGTCCCAATTTGACCGCTACTTCCTGACCGGCACGACGTTAGGAGGATGCGATGCGTATTCATTTTGCCGCGGCATTGCTGTGCGCCGGCGCGCTGGCCGGCTGCAGTTCGGCGCCGCTTTCCCAATTGCAGGAGTCCACGCCCAAAGGCACGGCCGTTTCTCAGGCGCTGGCCGGGGCCTATGCGGATTTTGCCAAGGCCGAAGTGACCGAGATGGTGGATCTGAAGGATGGCGATTATTTCGCCAGAAAGGGACTCGATGCCGCGCGAGGTGGCGAGCCGGTACCTGAAGTGGTTGCGGACTGGGATGTCGAGGAGAAGGCCGTTGTCAGCCTGCAATCGGCACGGAATCGCCTGGCAGCGGCGCTTGCCAACCGACCCGATAAGGCAGCCCCGAGTCTGGCTGCGAAGGCGCAGGTCGGGTTCGACTGCTGGATCGAGCAACAGGAAGAAGGTTTTCAACCCGGGGATATCGAAAATTGCCGAAAGGTCTTTGTATCCTCGGTGAGCGATCTTGAGCAGCGCGACGACTATCCGCATAGCGTTTTCTTTGAACTGGATGCGGATGGTCTCTCCCAATCGGCACGACAGCGTATTGAAAAATTGGCGGCCCGTGCCATGCGGCTTGGTGTGCCGCGGATCACGATCGTCGGTCACGCCGACAGCACGGGGAACGAAGACCACAACTT
>JAPPPC010000355.1 GCA_028817685.1 Rhodospirillaceae bacterium | reverse complement strand
CTCTGAGAAACCCTTTTGCGCCCTCCGAAGTAATTAATTTCAACGAAAGACACCGCTCAATGAGCCCATCCAACCACGCCGCCGGCGCGCTCGCCGGCTAGCGCGTTATCGATTTGACCCGGGTCCTGGGCGGCCCCTATTGCACCCAGGTGTTGGGCGATCACGGTGCGGAGGTGATCAAGGTCGAGCCGCCGCAAGGGGACGAGGTGCGGGACTGGGGACCGCCCTTCCACGAAGGGGATGCGTCTTACTTCATCGGCTTGAACCGGAATAAGCGTTCCATGGGGCTTGATCTGTCGAAACCCGAGGGGCGCGATGTCCTGATGCGCTTGCTCGAAGATGCGGACGTTCTGATTGAGAACTACAAGCCAGGTACGTTGGAGCGCTGGGGGATAGGCTACGCGGATACGCTGAGCAAGAAATTCCCAAAACTCGTGCATTGCCGGATCAGCGGATATGGCGGGGAGGGGCCGCTGGGCGGCTTTCCCGGCTATGACGCGATCATCCAGGGCGCGGCAGGCTGGTTCAGCGTCAATGGCACGACTGAATCGGGACCGACCCGGGTTGGCATTCCGATGGTCGATATGGGCACAGGCCTTTACGCGGCGATCGCGATTCTGATGGCGATCATCGAGCGTGAGACCTCCAGCCAAGGTCAGTATATCGATATGACGCTATTCGACAGCGCCGTGTCGCTGATGCATCCCTACACAATCAATTACCTGCTGTCGGACAAGGTGCCGGTAGCAACCGGCAATGCGCATCCGAATGTCGGGCCGTACGACAAGTTCCGTACAAAGACCGTCGATATCTTCTTCGGCTGCGGCAATGATCGTGCCTTTAGCAGGCTTTGCGAGGTTCTGGAGCGCCCCGATCTACCGAAGGATCCGCGGTTCGAGGCCAATAGCGGCCGCGTGACGAACCGCGAAGAGTTGAGGGTCGAATTGGAAAGCGTATTGATACGGCTTGACGGGGAGGATGTCTGCAAGCGCTTGATGGAGGCTGGCGTGCCGGCTGGTCCCGTTTTGGATACGGCGCAGATGTATCACCACGAACACACCAAGCACCGGGAGATGGCTGTATCGCGTGACTGGTACCGCATGAGCGGTATCCCGATCAAATTCTCCCGGACACCCGGCTCAATCCGCAGTACGCCGCCTAAATTCGGCGTGCATGGGCGTGAGGTTCTGGCCGAAATTGGCTACGGCGCCGACGAGATCGAAACGCTTGCGGCAGATGGGATACTGGTCGAGGAGCGCCGTCGCTAGCGGCGGGCTGATCGCGCTTACTTTCGCAGCAGGAAGGCGGGTACGTGCTCTTGCTGGCCAAAGGGCAACGCAACGTTGGTATCCGCATCTTCGACGACAGGCGCGCGCTCCTGTCGCTTGCGTGCCGGCGCGCTGCTCTTCTTTGCGGTACGTGATCGCCGGTTTCGCCGCGGTTTTTCCGTCTTGCCTGTCTCCTCCGCCGGGTCATCTTGTTTTTCGTCCGGCGCGCTCTCGAAACCTTCCAGCGGCGGGATCGGATAACCGATCAGTTTCGCGATCGAATCCAGGTAGCGGCTGTCCTCGGAGGTGGCGATCGTGATCGCCCGGCCCTGTTTGCCGGCACGGCCGGTGCGGCCGATGCGGTGGACGTAATCATCCGCATGGGTCGGTACGTCGAAATTGAAGACGTGGCTCATCGACGCGATATCGAGGCCGCGCGCCGCGACGTCAGAGCAAACGAGAATCGTATACTCGCCCGCCTTGAACTTCTCCAGGGTTTCCGTTCGGCTGTATTGATCCATATCGCCATGCAGGGCGCCTGCCTGCATGCCGTGCCGTTCCAAGGAACGGTGCAGAATGCCGACATCCCGCTTGCGATTGCAGAAGATGAGGGCGTTTTGCACATTTTCGGCCTTGATCAGCTCACGCAGGATCCGGCGTTTATCCCTCGGTGCTGCCTTGATAAGCCCTTGCGAGATCGTCTCCGCAGCTGTCGCCGGCGGGTCTACCGAAACCTCCTT
>JAPPPC010000456.1 GCA_028817685.1 Rhodospirillaceae bacterium | reverse complement strand
GCCGGAAACGCCTTTGTCCAGTCATAGAGACGTCTTAGCATCCAGGTTCCATCCAGGCCGTCAGCGCGGCGTCGAGACAATTGACGACGCCGGCCCAATCGCCCGGCGCGGCCTGCCGGAACAGGCGGGCTGTCGGATACCACGGGCTGTCGTCGCGGCCAACCATCCAGCGCCAGTCCGGCGCGTATTTCAGCAACAGCCAGACCGGACGTCCCAGCGCGCCGGCCAGGTGCGCCGTCGAGGTGTCGATGGTGATCACCAGGTCGCAGCTTTCGAGCGCCGCCGCCGTGTTGCCGAACCCTTCCAGACAGGTTGTCCAGGCAGGATCGTCCGGCAGATGCCCGGCTGCGTCGGCAGCACCGGGACCGAACTGCAGGCTGCGCCAGTCGATGTCGGTGCGGCGCAACAGGGGGGCGAAGGCCGCGAAGGGCAGGGAGCGATGCGCGTTGTCCGGATGGTCCGGATTGCCGGTCCAGCACAGCCCGATTCGGCGCCGGCCGTCGACCGCCGGGGGCCGCCTCGCGCCGTCGGGCGGGCGCAAATAAGGGGGCTCGCCGGGTATCGTATCGATTGTCGTACCGAGCAGGTGCGGCACGCTCATCAAGGGCGCATGGGCATCGACTTGCGGCGGCGTGTCACCGGCGGACAGAACCGTCGGCGTACCCGCCAAGGCCTCGAACAGCGCCGTCAGCTTCGGATGGCATTGCAGGAAAACGGTCGCGCCGCGCGCCTGCAGCAGCGGCGCATAGCGGGCGAACTGGATGGCATCGCCGAAACCCTGCTCCGCCAACAGTAACAGGCGCTTGCCCGCCGGATCGCTGCCGTCCCAGCGCGGCGAATCATGCGCCGGTGGAGCGTGGTCCCGTGTCTCCGCCCGCCATTCATAGGCGGCGAAGCCGGCTTCGAGATCGCCTGACAGCAACAGGGTCATGGCGCGGTTCCAGTGCAGGTTGCCGTCGTTCGGCGCCAGCGAAACCGCACGGTCGTGCGCCGCCAGAGCGTCGTCCAGCCGGAGAAGATCCTGATAGGCGTTGCCCAGATTGCTCCAGGCGCGCGCGTCGCCGGGCGCGGCCGAGGTCGCGCGGCCGAAAGCGTTCGCGGCGTCGTCGGCGCGGCCACGTTTCTGCAGCAGCGCGCCCCATGCGCAGAGCGTGTCGGGATCGTTCGGATCCAAGGCCGCGGCGCGCTGCAGAAAGTCTTCCGCTCTGTCGAGGTCACCGCGCGCGGACCAGGCGAGCCCCAAATTGGTCAGTGCAGCGGCGGAATCCGGTTCTTCAGCCACCACCGCCTCATAACAGGCGATGGCGTCGTCCAGGGCACCGGTCTCCTGCAGGCAGGTCCCGAGACCGATCCGCGCACCGTGGTTGTCGGGCGTGACCGTAAGCAGGCGGCGATAGGAAGCGATGGCTTTGTCGAAGCGGCCGGTATCGCGCAGGCTATCCGCCTGCACGGCGAGGCCCCGGGGCGAGTCGTCCAGACCCAACCCGGCGAGCGCTGCCAGAGCGGCGGTGGAATCGCCCGACTCGCGCAACGCCAGCGCCCATTCGACGGCGATATCCGTGTCCTCGGGCGCCAGCGCGGCAGCCTTTTCCAGCGCGTCGGCCCCGCTGGCCGGATCACCCGCGACCCGCAACGTGTCGCCGAGCATTGCCCACAGCCCGGCCTCGTTCGGGTGCTTCTCTGACAAGGCACGGTAGAGCACGGCGGCACCGCTAAAATCGCCGGCGTCGCGCAACTGTGCCGCCTGTCTTAGGGTGGCCGCGCTATCCGCCGGGTCGTTCGGGGGTGCCTCATCGCTCATGGGCGCGCTTATAGCCCGAGTCGGCGGCGGGCGAACAGGATCGCATTGACCCACAGCGCGGCCCGACTATGATGCCGCCCCGGGCCCCTGTGGCGGAATTGGTAGACGCGGCAGACTCAAAATCTGTTTTCCTTACGGAAGTGGGAGTTCGAGTCTCCCCGGGGGCACCATTCTCTTCGAACTTGGCAGCGATGACAGCGCGCTATTCCG
>JAPPPC010000689.1 GCA_028817685.1 Rhodospirillaceae bacterium | reverse complement strand
GTCGGTGCTCGCGTGGGCTTGGTTTGGGCAGGCAATCCGTCGCATTCGAATGACCGCAATCGCAGCCACGAGTTGGCTGACTTTGCGCCGCTATGCCGCGAAGGCCTCACGTTCTTTTCGCTGTAGGTCGGGCCGGCCGCGCGGGAGGCCGCACCGGCAGGCATGGAGCTGATCCGCCTGGGGGAACGGTTCCGGAGTTTCGCCGATACGGCGTCGGCGCTCGTGGCACTCGACCTGCTGATTACCGTCGATACATCGGTTGCGCACCTGGCCGGCGCCTTGGGCGTACGAACGTGGCTGATCCTGCCGAATAACCCGGATTGGCGATGGGGCCGTGAAGGCGATAGCACCGAATGGTACCCGACGATGCGATTGTTCCGGCAAAAGCCGGGTGAGGACAAGCGAGCAGTTTTCGAGCGTCTCGCTAATGCGCTTGCGGCTGACCTGTGACCGTATTAGGTAAGCTTTGCTAACAGCAAAAGGGTGGAACCATGCGCATCGGTGTTCCCAAGGAAATCAAACCGTTTGAGTATCGCGTTGGGCTCGTTCCCGGCAGCGTTCGTGAGCTCGCCCATCATGGCCATGACGTTATCGTCGAGACGCATGCCGGTATGGGTATTGGCTTCGACAATGATTCCTACAAAGCAGCCGGCGCTCGGATTGCCGACTCGGCGGAAGCGGTGTTTGCCGAAGCCGATATGATCGTGAAGGTGAAGGAGCCGATGCGGCCCGAGCTGTCGCTGTTGCGCGAAGGGCAGATCCTGTTCACCTATCTGCATTTGGCGGCAGACAAGGAACTGACCGAGGGGCTCATGGAGACGGGCTGCGTCGGGATCGCCTATGAGACGGTGACCAATAAATTCGGTCACCTACCGCTGCTGGCGCCGATGAGTGAGGTTGCAGGCCGCATGGCTATTCAGGTCGGCGCTCACCATCTTGAAAAAGAGCAGGGTGGGTCTGGCGTGTTGCTCGGCGGTGTGCCCGGTGTCGCGGCCGCGCGCGTTTTGATCATTGGCGGTGGCGTGTCCGGAATCAATGCGGCCCGGATGGCCATGGGAATGGAGGCAAAAGTCACCGTGCTGGATCGGTCGCTGGACCGCCTTGCGGAACTTGATATGCGGTTCGGCGGACAACTCAACACGCTGTATTCGACCGTCGATGCAATCGAGTCCCATGTCGTCGACGCGGATTTGGTCGTTGGTGCCGTTCTCGTGCCTGGTGCGGCGGCGCCGAAGCTGGTGACCGAAGATATGGTCCGCACCATGCGGCCGGGATCGGTGATGGTCGATATCGCAATCGACCAGGGCGGTTGTTTCGAAACCTCGAAACCCACATCGCATGACGCACCGACCTACAAGGTGCACGATGTGGTGCATTACTGTGTCACCAACATGCCTGGCGCCGTGGCGCGTACCTCGACCTTCGCGCTCAACAACGCGACATTGCCATTCACGCTTGCCATCGCGGAGCAGGGCTATCGGGATGCACTTCTAATGGACCCGCATCTTCGCAACGGGTTGAACATCCATGGCGAGGCGGTGACATACGAGGCGGTGGCGCGAGACACCGAGACGAAATTTGTGCCGGCTGAGGAAGCGCTTAGCTAATTTTCAGTTATGCGGATTGAAGGTGCGCCTGATCTTCCCATATCCGCAGAGAGACGATCAAAGAAAGAAGAGACAGCTGATGTTGCGTCTTCCTCGTGTCCATATGTGGCGTCTTTTCATCCCAGCCGCCGCATTGTTGCTTGCGGCTTGCGCGGTTCAGTCGGGGGATGAGAACGGCGTTGCCATCGAATACACGACGCATCAGCCGGGCGTTGCGCAATGGACCGCCGACAAACATTGCGAAAAATTCGGGAAGCGGGCGGTCCTGATGCGCAAGGGACCACGACAATCAAACTACGGTTTGATACCGCAGACCAACGTCGCAGAATTCGACTGCGTCAAATAGCTGACCGCTATTCGGCCGCGACCGCGGCACCGGTCCATTCGCTGCAGAACTCCATCGCATCCGGGCGCGGCTTGCCGCTGAGCCCCGGTTTGGGCGTGCCGAGATAGATGAATCCGACCAATTCGTCCTTATCCGACAGGCCGAATGCCTGCTTCACATGCGGGTCGCGTGCATTCTTACCGGTCGACAGGAAACTGCCATAGCCCTTGGCGTGCGCTGCATTCATGATGTTCTGGACTGCCGCGCCAGTGGAAACAATCTGCTCTACTGGTGGAACGTTTGGGTGATCAGTGGTGACTTCCGTGCAGGCAACGATGACGACAGGGGCGAATTTTGTCCTGTTGCGTTCTTTCTCGACCGCTGAATCCGGCGCGTCAGGATCGCGTTTCAGCAACGCTTCGACGAAGATTTCAGCGAGCCTGGCGCGGGCGTCGCCTCGCACGATATGGAAACGCCAAGGCATGATCGCACCGTGATCGGGGGCGCGAACCGCCGTCGCCAAAATTTCCTGCAGCGTGGCTTCATCCGGTGCCGGATCTCGCAACAGTTTCGGGGGAACCGAATTGCGGGACATTAAGGTATCTAGCGTTTCCATGGCGAACCTCACCTCGTTCTTCTGCGGCTATAAGGTATGACATGTAGCGTTTTCACGCTCAATGGCTAGTCCGATTCCCGCAAATCGACGGGCTGCGGTGAAAACAGGTTGATGAGAAAGAAGCCAGCGATAAACCCACCGAGGTGCGCTTCCCAGGCAACATCGCCTTCCATGCCGAACAGCGCGAGGCCGATGACGCCGAAGATGAAATTGAAGACCAACCAGAGGAGCACAAAGGTCAATGCCGCTTTCCGGTTCCGGAATGGCATCCCGTGCCCTGGGCGACCGGTAAGGCTAATACGACCTACCGCGCCGAACATGCCGGAAATCGCGCCGGATGCGCCAAGAAGAGGGGCAACCGTGTGCGGATGGAAAGCGAACCACAGGGCGGCGCCCGCCAATCCACAGAGTATGTAGAAAGCGGCAAATTTCGTTGCCGTCATCCGCCGTTCCATTGGCGTCCCAAATGCCAGCAGCATCGCCATGTTGAGGATCAGATGGAGGAAACCGCCATGCAAAAATAAATGTGTGACCGGTCCGAAAAGAAAGGCGATGAGGTCTAATTGCCAAGCGCCGGCAATAGAATAGCGCGCCGAGACAAAGGCGAACTTGTCTATGAAATCATACCAAACCGGCACCGGCAGCAGCACAGTGATGATATGAATGACGACGCAAGCCAAGATCAGGCGCCCCACCATGGGGGAGGTGTTGAAAATCGGCACGTTGCGCCGATCTATTGGCATTTTCACGGGCTGTCCTGAGTGTTGGGAAACGGCTGATCGCGAACTTGCCACGGTGGCCGCGTGGCGGCAAGATTCCGGCATACCGCGAGGGAGACGCAATCGATGAATATCGCGAACCATCTAGTCCGTGCCGGATTGGCGCATGGTGACCGGCCGGCGGTGGCCCGTGGTGGGACCGTGCTGCTGAATTATGCGCAACTCGCGGATCGAACGGCGCGTATCGCCGGCGCACTGCGCAACCGGCTCGGCCTGGAATCTGGCGACCGGGTTGGTTTGGCGATGAAAAACTGCCCCGAATTCTTAGAGGCTCTGTACGGATGCTGGCATGCCGGGCTCGTTGCGGTACCGATCAATGCCAAACTGCACAAGACGGAGTTCGAATATATCCTGGAAAACAGCGAAGCGCGCCTGTGTCTCACCACGAGTGATCTGACGGAAACCATTGCGTCGTTGCAGGGCGGAGCGCTGGAGCGCGTTGTTGAGGTCGGCAGCCGTGATTACGAGGGTCTGTTCGGCACCGACCCCATGCCCTGCGAGACACGTGCGGCACAGGATCCAGCCTGGCTGTTCTATACGAGCGGTACCACCGGGCGGCCGAAAGGGGCGGTTCTCAGCCACCGCAACCTCTTGGCCATGATCTTTTGTTATTTCACTGACCTAGACCAGGGGGCGCCCTGGACCGCGACCCTGCACGCCGCGCCGATGAGCCATGGTTCAGGCCTTTACGGCCTTGCCTATGTGACGCAGGCGGCTTGTCATGTCTTGCCGGAAAGCGGCAGTTTCGATCCAGCGGAAATTTTCGAGATTATCGGGCATTGGCCGGGGCTGGTGTTCTTTGCCGCGCCGACGATGATCAAGCGCCTCCTCGACCATAATGAAGATGTCGACACCGCGAATTTGAAACAGGTCAACTATGGTGGCGGCCCCATGTATGTCGAAGACAGCCGCGCCGCCCTGGAACGGTTCGGCCCTAAATTCGCGCAACTATACGGTCAGGGTGAGAGCCCGATGACGATCACGGCGCTGTCCAACCAGGTGCACGCCGACAGTGCCCATCCGCGTTGGTTGGAGCGTCTCGGCTCGGTTGGGGTCGCACAGAGCGTCGTTGAGGTCCGTGTCGCCGATCAAGACGATAATTTCCTGCCGGTCGGGGAGGCCGGAGAAATTCTGGTTCGCGGCGACTCGGTGATGAACGGCTATTGGCGAAATCCGGAAGCGACGGCGGAAACCTTGCGGGGCGGTTGGTTGCATACCGGGGATGTCGGATCCTTCGACGCGGATGGGTTTTTGAGCCTGATGGACCGGTCCAAAGATATGATTATCTCCGGCGGCACCAACATATATCCGCGCGAGGTCGAGGAAGCGCTGTTGCGTCATCCGGAGATCGCTGAAGTATCCGTAATCGGTCGGCCGCATCCGGAATGGGGCGAAGTCGTCGTTGCCTATGTTGTACCCTCGGCAGGGGTTCCGGACCCGTCCGCACTGGATGCTTACTGCATCGACCATATGGCGCGCTTTAAACGGCCAAAGGATTACCGCTTCATCGGCGAGCTCCCGAAAAACAATTACGGGAAGGTTTTGAAAACCGAACTGCGCACCATGGATGCGTCGTCCCTGTCGAACGAAGCGGACTGATCGGGCTTACGGGGTCGGTCCATCGAGAAAGCGGCCCAAGCGCACTGCGGTCTGCCCGGGATAAAGCCGCTGCGACGGCATGATCAAAACGCAGTCATCGTATGGGGCGCAAAGCGGTGTATCGCCGTCATGTCCGATGACGTCGCCAGCGTTGGGGATAACTTCCATCCCCCTGAATGGTTGCGTGAACGAAAATTCCGGGCTGCGGACCGTTACAGCCTCTGTGACCTCGATAAAACATTGCGGCGCAGGCGGTGCCGCCGGCAGGTGCGCTGCGGCAAACGCGGGTTCGATGGCATTGAGATGCCTTAAGAAACGGAGCGTCGTCTCCAGCGATACCACCGCGCTGTCCGCTTCCCAATGCTGCCCGCATTCGACCAAAAGGGCGTTCTTGGGGCTGTCGGGGTCGCTGAACGCGCCATAGTCGCGCATTCGTTTGCCGGCAGCGTGACCGATGTCGGAGACGACATGAGCGGGATAGCCGACGCCGGAGGCGAGTGCGCGACCTTTAGCGAGCGGACCGCTCAGGGTCAGAGCCGGGCAGGCCTGCTGCATTGAATGAAGATCCAGCAGGAAATCCACCGTTTCGATAAAGGGGCGCAATTCGCGTGCGCGCCGCAGTTCGACCGAGTCCCGTGGGCCATTCAATACGTCGGGCGACCAGAGCCGGTTAAAGTCCTCATCGACATAGCGAGAGGCCGTTGGCGCCGCAGGGTTGAAATTCTGATACGCCATGTAGTTGGCAAAGCCGAGCGAAAGCCGTCCGCGGGTTGGGCGCACATTGTGGCGAAACAGAAAGTCGACGGTTATGGCGCCGCAAAGTTCATTGCCGTGGGTCACGGCGTTGATCAGGATATGCGGTCCCGGCTCACCGCTGTCGAAGGTCGTGTAATAGGGGATGCCCGTGTTGCCCGCTTCGTAATCCGATATATCGGGCGGGGTGAGTTCGACTTTAACCGGCATGTTTTCTTTATCCGCAGGCACGACGTTCAGGGTGGTGCGCAGTCACTATATCCCGCGATGGAGTCTGCGCCAGCCTTAGAGGCTTCACAATGCGTTGTTTCGTGACGCAAATGCGCGCTTGCATTGTTCGATGGCGACCTGATAACGACTTCTCTTGCGCTCGGTATGTGGCTTTGCCGATACTGCCTGTCTTGAACGCATAACGCAGCCGCCACGCTAACGAACGCCGAGAATCACTCCTCACGACAGCTGAAGCAATTCGAAGCGCCGACCACACATGACGCACGATTTGAAAACAGAAATTCCCGGCGTGCTCTACATCAAGCGGGCCAACGGATCGTCGGCGCCGGTAGTCTTCGACTCGCCCCATAGCGGCGCGGACTATCCGGCGGACTTTGACTGCATCGCGCCGATGGATGTGGTTCGAAAGTCTGAAGACGCTTTTGTCGATGAACTGTACGCCGATGTACCGGAGTGTGGGGCGAGCCTGCAGGCTGCGCTGTTTCCGCGGGCCTATATCGACCCGAACCGCTCGTTGATGGATATCGATCCGGAACTGATCGATGAGCCATGGCCGGACCCTCTAGCGCCAAGCGAAAAGACCAGACTGGGCCACGGGCTGATCTGGCGGATGTGCCCCCCGGATTACGCGCTATACGACCGAAAACTGCGGGCCACCGAGGTCCGATCGAGGATCGAAACCTATTGGCGTCCCTATCATCACGCGCTGCGCGATATGTTGGATAGCGCGCAATCGCGGTTCGGCCAAGTTTGGCACATCAATTGTCATTCGATGCCAGCTGCCGGCGTGCCGCAACAGCCGGGTATGGGGCAGAGCGGTCGCATTGATTTCGTATTGGGGGATCGGGATGGCACGACCTGCGAGCCGGAATTTACGGAACTTGTTGCCACGATTCTTCGCGGGTTCGGTTACCGCGTACGGGTAAATGACCCGTACAAAGGGGTGGAATTGGTGCGCGCCCATTCCGATCCGCGCAATGGCCGCCATAGCCTGCAGGTGGAGATAAATCGGGCTCTGTATATGAACGAACTTAGCTTGGAGCGCGCCGGCGGATTCAACGCTCTTCAGGCCAATTTGACGCGGCTTGCAACGCTTTTGTGCGACTATGCGCGCATGAAGACGGGCTAACTGGCGAACTGTTCCTTCAAAATACGTTCTTCCAGCCCGTGTTCCTGGTCAAACAAAATGGTGACGGCCAGTTCGGGCGCTTCGCTGACTTCGACGTTTGCAACGTCTCGAATTTCCGTACCGTCTGCGACGGCGCTGACAGGACGCTTTGCCGGTTCCAGGACTTCGAACCGAACCGTTGCGTTGTGCGGCAGCAAGGCTCCGCGCCAGCGCCGCGGGCGGAACGCACTGATCGGGGTCAACGCCAGAACGCCGGATCCCAACGGGACGATTGGGCCGTGTGCGGAGAGGTTATAGGCCGTGCTGCCGGCTGGTGTCGCGACAAGGACGCCATCGCAAATCATTTCGGGCATCCGCTCGACACCATCGACCAAGATACGAATCTTCGAGGCTTGCCGGGTCTCGCGCAGCAACGACACCTCATTGATCGCGAGCGCTTCGCTGCTTTCGCCATTGATGCTGTTCGCGTGCAGCCGTAACGGGACAAATTCCACTGCTTCCGCTTGCGCGATCCGCTCATACAGATCGTCTTCGGCATACTCGTTCATCAGGAAGCCGACGGACCCCCGATTCATGCCGAAAATTGGCCGGTTCTTACCCATCGACTCATGCAAGCAGTGCAAGACGAAACCGTCGCCACCCAGCGCCACGACGATATCTGCCTCTTCCACCGGCACATTCGGGTACCGTTTGGTCAGCATTTCTAGAGCTTCGACCGCCTTGGGCGACCCCGACCCGACGAATGCGAGTTTCTTATCCTTCATGGCGAGACTCTGAGAAAGTTGACGGAATTGCGACTTGGCACAGTATAACGGAGCGGGAACACGGCGTCAGGCGTTCCAGGCTTTTTTTGCATAGGCGTGAATGATGAGAATATTCCGGTTGGGCGTGATCGTGGTTTGGATGGCGATTGTCCCGTCAGCAGCGAACGCAGGCGACCGCCACGCGGAGTACTATTATCCCACGCCGCAATCCGAAGAGACCTACAAGGCGCGGGCCCGCACCCTGGAGGGAAGCAGCAGGCGGTCTCGCATCGCCTTCGTCACCGGACTTACGAATCGGATGCTGCAGAACCCTTATCCACCAGAATTTGCGATCTTCGCGAAGGGCGCCGAGGCTGAAAAACTGATCATCGTTGCGGTAAAGGGCGAGGCGTATGACACGCTGTTTCGCATGCGCGGATTGCTGGCGACATTGACAGCCGTGGCGCGGGTGACGCCATTGTTTGAACAGGGCGCTGTCCAGGATTTTTTTACCTTTTTCGACCTCTGTAAGATGCTGGGTTTCAAAAGAATTACCGTCAGCGACGGTCGTAGCTTTGCCCATCGCATCAATATCGATTGAGCAGGTTTTCGATGTCCGAACTCGACGCCGTTCTCTTCGCCAACGAAGCCTTTTACCGGGCGTTCGCGGATCGTGACATGGATGCGATGGAAGACCTGTGGGCTTCGTCCGCCCCGGTATGCTGCATCCATCCGGGATGGGAAGCGATATACGAGCGCGACGACGTCATCGAAAGCTGGCGCGCGATATTCAGCGGCGGTACCTCACCGGCTATCAACTGCTTGGCGCCGCGGGTCTATTTCTACGGCGAAGCGGCTTTCGTGGTTTGCTTCGAGGAAATTCAAGGGGATCACCTGATCGCAACGAATTATTTCGTCCGCGAGGCCGGTCGATGGCGGATGGTCCATCACCAAGCCGGCCCAACCCGGGCCATTGTCCCGCCATCGTCTGACGAGCCGGAACGAACGGTCAATTGACGGGGCGTCGTTAGGATCCCAGCGCCATGGTCATGGTGTCTGACATCAGCGCCCCTGGGACACCCTGAGGTGTTTTCATAAGGGAGGATTT
>JAPPPC010000558.1 GCA_028817685.1 Rhodospirillaceae bacterium | reverse complement strand
GTACAAAACCAAAACCACCCACACTGCCGCCCCGAGCGAAAGCCACGGATGCACGAACCAACCGAGCGCGGCCAGACCGAAATAATAGGCCCGGATGCCACGGTTCGAATGTTTGGCCGCAAGCGACGCCAATGTGGCGATCGACTCGCCGATCGCCTCGAAATCTTCTGGCAATTCCGAAGCCGCCGGCGCGGCTCCGACCAGAATGGAGCAGTAGTTGTACTGGCGCATCGACCAAACGAACTTAAAGAAGGCATAAATAAACACAAGAATCATAAATAAAACTTTAGCTTCCCAGACTTCGCGCGAAGTCGACACGGTAAACGGCAGATCCATGACGAGAGCGATAACGCGTTCCGTGGCGCCCAATACCGCGAGCAAGCCAGCGATGATCAAGATCGCGGTCGAGGCAAAGAAACGGCCGGAGCGCAGCAACGCGTTGACCACCTGGATATCGACCATGCGGTTGTCGCGTTTGAGCATCGCCACCATCCATTCCTTGCGGCGCGCCGCCATGCCATCGATCAGGTTCCCACTGGCGGCGGGGCTATGCTCCGCGAAATAGGTGTAGCCGGCCCAGAGCAGGATGAACCCGCCAATGGCGATGTAGTCCAGTTGGGTGAAGTCCAACACGTTCCAGCCCGTTATTCTTCAATGGAATCACCTCATTATGTCCCTGGCGGATAGAGCGCTCAATGGAAACATGTCAACCCAAGGGCAAACACCAGTTATATTGCAACGGTCATCGGCCGATTGGGCCATTACTGTCCGGTTCGGTCCATCGGCCTTTCTTCTCGGCGGGACACCTCCAACACGACTGTGCTAGCGTCCCGTGGACCTGCGCTGCGCTTGAGACCGCATGAGCCGAAACCCCCGCTTCCTATTTCTTGGCCTCTTCCTCGCATTCCACCTGTTGGTGCATGCGCCGAGCCATGCCGCCCGAACCGTCTTGCCGCTGGAAGATCGTCAGTCACGGAGCGCCTTGTTCGACTGGTCTCCGCTGGTACAGCAAATCCAGCAGTTCCTGATCGAATTCGACCTGCTCGCCGGACCTGCAAATGGCCGCATGACCCCCGAGACACAGCAGGCAATCCGTGCTTATCAAGAACAAAGCGATCGACCGGTCACGGGCGGTGCCGACGAAGATCTGCTGCGACATATGGAAACCGTCGGCCGCGCCGCGACATTGAAGAAGCGCCTCGCGCGGGCCCGCGATCAGCAGGTCGAAAAGGCCCGCAACGCGCTGGAAGGCAGTGCGGCGACCCGCGATCTATTGCAGTCTGACAAACCCCTACTCGCCGCGGTGCCGCAGGATGGGATCGATCGCTGTCTGCGCGCGCCCGACATAGCCTGCCTGTTGGAAAGCGCGATTGGCGCGGTGTCCAAAATAGCACGCGAAGATTATCGCGATTGGGCGCTACGCGACATCGTGCGCGCGCTCGCAGCCGCTGGAAAATTGGAGGAAGCGCGGCAAACCATTCGACAGCTCAGTGACTTGCGCCTGGTTCTTGTTTCTTTGCGCGAAACGGCGGCAGCGTTGGCCGAAGCGGGGAACGCGGCCGAAGCCCTCGCACTAACTGAAACCATACCCGATCCTTGGAACCGGTCCCGTGCGCTGCTCGCCGTCGCTATCGCGGAAACCGAAAACGACGCCGTCGTCGATACTCTGATTGAATTGTTGCCGAAACTCGAGGACCGGGCGGGGGCGATCGAAATCGCCGCCGAGCTTCTCTCGGAGCTCGCCGAGAAGGGACATGCTTCTAGAGCGGACGCTGTGTTCGACATGACGCAAACATTGCTCGATGGCGTAAAGGACGAGGCTCGCATCGCTCTCGGCACCTTGGCGGCCGGCTATGCAAAAGCAGGCCGCCAAAAATCGGCGAGCGCTGTGATGAAGCGCTTGGGCGAGTCCGGACGCGATACGATCGCATTTGCCGAATACGCGGCCATGCTGGCTAGGCAAGGAGATATGAGTGCTGCCATGGCCGCGGCCAATCGCCTGCGAACGCCGAGACTGTTCGTACTTGCCATGACCAAGGTCGCGGCGGCGCTGCACGAGAAAGACCGGACGCATGCGGCTGCCGACGCGCTGCGCAAGGCCGAGGCTGCAACGCCGGATATCGAGCGTGCCTTCGCGGCGGACACGGCGTGGGCGCAGATCGCGACGGTTTGGTCGGACCTTGCTTTGCCAAACCAAGCGCTGGAGCGCATCGGAAAGATCAAAAGCCGCACCTTGTCCGCACAGACGCTGTGGGGGTTTGCCGCCAAATCTCAAGAACCGGATTCCGGCATGTTTGACCGCGCTGTTGCCGCGACAGACCTGATTGAAAGTACTTTTGACAGAGCCGCCACGTTCGCGCGGGCTGCAACCGGTCTCGCTAAAGCGGGCCGATTGGACCAGGCACGGCAAGCATTCGACTATGCAGTCCGCGAGGCAAAGGCAATTCGGAACGGCTGGTGGCAAGCCCGCATCCTAAGCTTGCTGTCCACCGTTCTGACAAAGTTCTAGCGCAGGACCACCGGTCTCGAGCCGATCTCTCGACGGAGCTTTCGGCGCATCGCCTCAGCGAAACTATCAAAATCGGCGGCGACCTCCAGGAATGCGCCTGGTCCGCCGATCACATTCTCGGCGTAGTACCTGTCAAGCCAGGGCTCCTCGTCCAGGATCGCCAGACCATTGACCGTGTACCCTGCAGCGACCGCAGTATCGCGTATCGATACTGGCGCCACGCCCATATTGTTCTGACCATCGCCGGAAACGTCGATAACCCGCCTGTCCCCCGCGAACCGGTTCGTCTCGATCGATCGCATGGCATAGACCATTGCCGCGCCCAGGCCCGTGCCACCCGATACTTCCAGCCTAGGTGCCGCTGCAACCTGATCGGCAAAGGCGGAAATCGCCGCGGCGCTGTCGAGCAAGCTCCACGCGACGCCGGCTTCCTGCTGCTTGTGATTCGACCATTGCACGATGGAAACCGCGACACCGTCATGGGACAAAATCGCATTGATCACATCAGGATCACGAAACGCCTCCGCGATCCCGGAAATCTGCAAATCGTATTCGCGCTGGTTGACGCTCAGCGAATTATCGACCGCCAGAACCAGTTCCAAATCAACGCGTTGCCGGTCCGCCGCAAGGGCAGCCCCTCCAACGAAAACCAAAAACAGGAGGAGGCGGAAACCTATCCCATCGCGGAGAGCTTCTCGCGCAGCACGTAATGCAGACTGCCGCCATGGCGGTAGTATGCGACCTCCACTTTCGTGTCGAGCCGGCAGATCAACGCGACGGATTCGCTACGGCCGTCGCGACGGATAATCCGGCAATTCACCGTCATACCGGGCTCGATTCCATCCTCAAGCCCGGTAAGGTCGAAGGTTTCACTGCCGTCGAGCGCCAGTGTGTTCCGGGTGACACCTTCCGGGAACTGCAGCGGCAACACCCCCATGCCGATCAGATTGGATCGATGAATACGTTCCAACCCTTCCGCGATAACCGCCCGAACGCCCAGCTCGCGCGTGCCCTTCGCGGCCCAATCGCGCGATGACCCTTGCCCGTAGTCTTTGCCGCCGATCACGACCATTGGGACGCCGGCGTCGCGATAGCGGCGCGCGGCCTCGAAGATGGTCATCGGCTCATCGTCCGGCATGTAGCGGGTCAGGCCGCCCTCGGTGCCCGGCCGCATCTCGTTTCGGATACGGGACTGGTTGAAGGTGGCGCGCAGCATCACATCGTGATTGACGCGCCGTTGCGCATAGGAGCTGAGGTCCTGCGGCGCGACCTGCTGTTCCTGCAGATATGTACCGGCGAGGCTTTCCGGCGGGATAGCGGAGACGGGCGAGATATGGTCCGTCGTCAGGAAGTCCCCGAATATCCCCAACGGACGCGCACCGACGATATCGCCGATTTCCGGCAGCGCCGCGGACATGTCATCGAAGAATGGCGGGCGCCGGATATAGGTGCTGCCCGGCTCCCAAGCGAAGATATCCCCCACCGCGGACTCCAGGGCGCGCCAGTCGTCACCGCCCTGCTCCACGTCCGCGTAGCGATCCCGGAACATTCCCGGAGACATGCACGCGCCCAGCGTCGCCTCTATATCCTGCGGTGACGGCCAAATGTCGCGCAAATAGACCGCCGCCCCGTCCCGACCTTCGCCCAGCGGCTCGGTCGCCAGATTAATGTTCAGGGAACCGGCGATCGCGCTGGCCACGACCAAAGGCGGCGACGCCAGATAGTTGACCTTGCATTGCGGATGGGCGCGGCCTTCGAAGTTGCGATTGCCGGAATGGACCGCCCCCATGACGACACCACCCGTATCGACACTTTCGGAGATTGCCGGGTCGAGCGGGCCGGAATTTCCCATGCAGGTCGTGCAGCCATAACCGATGATGTGAAAACCCAGGGCTTCCAGCGGTTCCATAAGCCCCGCCTGGGCCAGATAATCACCGACGACCCGCGAGCCCGGCCCCAACGACGTCTTCACCCACGGCTTTGCCGAGAGCCCCTTCTCAACTGCGTTGCGCGCCAGCAGACCGGCGCCGATCATCACACCGGGATTCGAGGTATTGGTGCAGCTGGTGATTGCCGCAATGGCCACGTCGCCATGACGGATCGAATAGCCCCGGCCGGGCACCGCCGTCTCCCCATCCCCTTCGGCCAGATTCTGCAAAGCGGTTTGAAAACTTTCCGGCACCTGGGCAAGCGCCGTCTTCTCCTGGGGCCGGAACGGGCCCGCCATGGTCGGTTCGACCGACCCAAGATCAAACTCGACGATTTCGCTAAATGACGGCTCTGGCGTATCCGTGTCCCGCCACATGCCTTGCGCCTTGTAGTAGGTCTCGACGAGAGCGAGGTCTTCCTCAGTCCGCCCCGTTGCCCGCAGATAGCCCGTGGTTTCCCGGTCCACCGGGAAAAAGCCCATCGTCGCGCCATATTCCGGCGCCATATTGGCGATCGTCGTGCGGTCGCCAACCGGCATGTCGTCCAGCGCGGGACCGCAAAACTCGACGAACTTCTGTACCACGCCATGATCACGCAGAAGCTTGGTCAGGCTGAGCACCAGATCGGTCGACGTCACACCCTCGCGGCGGGCGCCCACCAGCCTGCAGCCAACCACATCCGGAACCTGCATGGAGACCGGCTGGCCCAGCATCGCCGCACCGGCCTCAAGTCCGCCGACGCCCCAGCCGAGTATGCCCAACCCGTTGATCATCGGTGTGTGGCTGTCCATGCCGAGCAAGCAGTCCGGGAAGGCCACGGTCGAACCGTCCAACGATTCCGTCCAGACGACCCGGGACAGGAATTCCAGATTGATCTGGTGGCAAATTCCGACGCCGGGCGGCAAGACGCGTAGATTTTCGAACGCCTGCTGCCCCCATTTCAGGAAGCGGTAGCGCTCCTCGTTGCGGGCAAATTCGTTCGCCATGTTCCGCTGCACCGCATCGGGCACGCCGGCGACATCGACGACCACCGAATGGTCGATGATGAAGTCGAGCGGCACCGCGGGATTGATTGCCGACGGGTCGCCGCCGAGCCGCACCATCGCATCGCGCATCGCCGCCAGATCCGCCAACAGAGGCACACCGGAAGAATCCGGCATCATGACCCGGGCCGGATGGAAATTGATCTCATGCCCGCCACGGCAATGCTCGGTCCAGCTGCCTAGCGCGGCGATGTCCTCTCGCGTCACCGCAACGCCGTCCTCATGGCGCAGCAGATTTTCAAACAGGACCTTCAGCGAATAGGGCAGCTTAGAAATATCGCCGACGGAACCGGCGGCATCGAGGCTGTAATAACTGTACTCCGTGCCGCCGACCGACAGATGCCGCGCGGTCTTCAACGAGTCGAGACTGTCGGCCATCAGCTGGCGTAGCGCTGATCGATTTCGACAAAATGCGCCGTGTTCACGATTTCCTCGCGGTCCTTGAACGACGCCATCTCGTTGGCCATCGCGGAACAGTCACCATCGGTTTTGATCGTCTCCAGCACTTTTTGCATCGCCTTGATCGCGGCGCGCTGTGTGTCGCTCGGGATGATGACGATCTTGTAGCCGATCTCTTCCAGCCGCTGCGTCGACATCAATGGCGTCTTGGCGCCGAGGAACATGTTGATCAGTTTCGGGCCGGGAATACGTTTGGCGACCTCTTCGATCTCCGCCTCGGTCGTCGGGGCCTCGACAAAGGCAACGTCAGCACCGGCCTCCATATAGGCATGCATACGATCAATGGCGGCATCGAAACCTTCCACCGCGATAGCATCCGTTCGGGCGATCAGCACCGTGTCCGGATCTTCCGAGGCATCCTTAATCGCGCGGATTTTCTGACACAACTCCTCGGTCGGCACGATGCTCTTGTCGTCATAATGGCCACAGCGCTTCGGGAAGGTCTGGTCCTCGATATGGAAACCCGCAACGCCGGCGCGTTCGAACGCCTTGATCGCCTGCCGCGCATTGAGGGCGTTGCCATAGCCCGTATCCATGTCCGCGATCGCCGGAATGCCGATCGCATCGACAATCTGCGCCAACCGCTGGGCAATCTCGGACATGCTGATCAACCCCATGTCAGGGATGCCGGTACTGCGCGCCATGCCACCGCCGGTGACGTACACCGCGGGGAAACCCGCCGCCTCGACCAATCGGGCCGAGAGACCGTCATAACAGCCTGGCGCCACGACAATGCCGTCGCCGTCGATCAGTTTCCGCAATTTTGTCGATGCCCGCATGGCCTTTCCCCCTTCGGATCGTGATGCATTCGCGCGCGACTTTAGGATGCCGCCTCTGCCCGATGCAATGGAGCGAGCCTACATCGGATCGAGGATCCGGTATTGCCCCACCGGTGCCGGCTCATTGCGCGCCCCTCGGGCGATGAGCGCAACCAACCTATCGGCAACCGTGGCGGAATAATGCTGCGTATCCCAATAGTTCGAATCTTGCGTCGTGAGCGGCGACTGGATCATGAAATCAAGCAATGCCGCGTTATCAAATGTCGCGGCAATCGAATTCAGCCGGTGTTTACATTCTTGCCACTCGACATGGGACCGGGTGCCTGAAGCCGGCTGCGAATAGAAATGGTAGGGGACGAAAAATAGAATTTTCTTGGTCGCCGGCGGGAACCGCGACAGCATTTTTCGTAACAGTGCATGGCTCGGGAAGAACCATGAACTGCGCTCACCCGCACCGATATTGACCGGCGCCGAGGGTAGTTTTTTCGGTTTTGGGTCGGGTCCGCCGTAAATCGTCTGTCTGACTTTTGCCAAATTGTAGTCACTATCCGGCGGCAGAAAATTGGCGTAGCCGTCGGGTCCGTACTTTGCCGTTTTCATACCCATCAGATACGCAGCCTGCCGGCCGGCGTCTTCGAAGCTCTTGAAGGCGAGCATATGCAAGACGTCATTCCATTGGCTTTCGTCATACATCCATTCGGGGAAAGCTCTGAATGTGTATTTGGTCTGCACCGCCTCGATCGTGCACCACACACTGTCCAGTCCAATAAGCACCGTCCGCGGCGCGGCATGGGCGCGCTGAAACACCTCGGTCAGCCGATCTTGCTCGTATGCGGTCGCACTGTTCATGGCAAGATTCGCGAAACCACCGCCGAATGTCTTGTTCAATACGGCCGGTTCAAGCATGCGCGCGGTCGAGGTACCAATAACGGCGCTGTCAAATCTGCGGTCTCGGGCGACAGCGGGATAGGAATAGCGCTGATTGCTCGCCATGGCCGTGCGGTCGAGCGGCGGCGATCCCGGCAGATTGCCATACGGATCGACAACCCACAGCAGACCACCGACGAGCAGCAAAGCGCCTGCCAAGGTCCAGAGAAAACAGCGCCAATAACGTACCCACATCATCGCTGCCCCTAAAACTGAAAATAGATGAACTCGGGATGCGCTTTCGAGCCAACCTCGATCACCAGCAACACGAAGGCGATCGCTGCCGGCCCGGCGACCCAGGGCCTTGCGAAACTGTATTTCAGGACCGATTCCTGGCTCGTCGGTCCAATGAGCGCGACCAATGCCGCAACGACAAGCATTGCCAGGTTCGCTTCATAGCTTCCCCAAGCGAGTGAAAGACCGTGGATACCAATCAGACTATGCAGAATGCTCGCAGCATCCCCGAAATCGGCGGCCCTGAACAGCACCCAGGACAGCATCACAAACAACATTGTCACGGCCCAGCCGACGATTGGATTGAGCCGCCGCCCCGTTCGCTGCCACCCCGCATTGGCGGCTAAGCCGAAGCCGTGCCACATGCCCCATGCGATAAAGGTCCATCCGGCGCCATGCCATAGGCCCCCGAGGAACATCGTGGCGATAGCAGCCACGGCCTGACGGGCTGGCCCGAAACGGTTTCCGCCCAAGGGAATGTAAAGATAGTCGCGCAAGAAATGCGACAACGTGATGTGCCAGCGGCGCCAGAAATCTTGAATCGACACCGCGCGGTACGGTGCGTTGAAATTTACCGGCAGGGTAAAACCGAACATCAGTGCAAGGCCGATCGCCATGTCGGAGTAGCCGGAGAAATCAAAATAGATCTGTATTGTGAAAGCGAACGTCGCGACCCAGGCATCGACGAAAGAAAGCGGTGCGGTGGCGGCGGCCGAAAATAACGGGTCAGCAATCCGTCCTGCCGTATCGGCCAACACGACTTTCTTTATCAACCCGACAATCAGCATCGCCGCGCCCCGGGACAGGCGCTCCGCCAGCATCGCCCGGTCGATCACTGCGGTGAGCTGCGGAATGAACTCGTTATGGCGAACGATAGGCCCTGCGATAAGCTGCGGAAAGAACGACACGTAGAGGCAGTATTCTCGGAAACCATATAGCGGCGCCGTCCCCTTTTGCCGGTCCGCGAGATACGAAATTTGCTGAAAGGTGAAAAAGCGGATGCCGAGCGGCAGGAGGATGTTCCAG
>JAPPPC010000540.1 GCA_028817685.1 Rhodospirillaceae bacterium | reverse complement strand
GTGCAGTTCCTGATGCGAGCAGAGACCGACTTCGACCGGGCTGCGCGGCTGCAGGTTCGACGAATTCCAATGCGTCCGGTCGCGGATCGCGTTGATCGTGGGCTTGGTCGTGCCGATCAGGCGGCCAATCTGCGCATCGGTCAGGTCCGGTTGGTTCCGCAGCAGCCACGCGATCGCATCGGGTTTGTCGGCGCGCTTCGACACCGGTGTGTAGCGCGGTCCTTTTTGACGGGCGACAGGCTGCGGGATGTCCGTCTTCGCGATCTTGAGGCGTTCCGCCGGGTTGGCTTCGCAGCGCTCAATCTCTTCTTTGGTCAACTGCCCGTTCGCCACGGGATCGAGTCCGACGATACCGATCGCCACTTCGCCGTCTGCGATCGCTTGAACTTCGAGCTCGTGCAAATTGCAGAAATCGCCGATCTGTAGAAAGGAGAGCGTTGTGTTGTCGACGAGCCAAACGGCGGTCGCTTTCGGCATCAAAAGTAATGACATGGGCTTGTCCTCAGACAAAAGGGTGATCGAATAGGCAAGCTATCGAATCAACCGGTATGTGATGGGGGTATCGAGTACTCGTCTATATATACCTGTGCCAGGGAAACGGCAATTCGCGCGTTGGCCCGAAATTAAGCGACTTTCAGGATGATTTTGCCGATATGCGCGCTCGATTCCAACATGGCATGCGCTTTCGCCGCTTCGGCCAGGGAAAATGTCTCGTGGATAATCGGCTTAATGGCTCCCTTGTCGAGCAGGGGCCAAGCCTTTTCCCGAACTTCGCGGGCAATTCCCGCCTTCGCTTCATCGGATTGCGGGCGCAGGGTCGAACCGGTCAAGGTCTGGCGCCGGACCATCATGTTGACGAAATTGACCTCCGCTTTGGCGCCGCCGAGGAAGGCGATCATGACGAGCCGCCCTCCGATACCCAGCGCATTGATGTTCGGCTGCATATAGCTGCCGCCGACCATATCGAGGATCACGTCGACACCGTCGCGACCGACTACTTCCTTGATCACCGCGGACCAGTCCTCGGTCTTGTAGTTGATGGCGCGTTCCGCCCCGAGCGACTCGCAGGCTTGGCATTTCTCGTCACTGCCGGCCGTCGTCAGGACACGGGCGCCGAATGCGCGGGCCAACTGGATCGCGGTCGTCCCGATGCCGCTGGATCCGCCATGGATCAGAAACGTCTCGCCCTCGGCCAGCCGGCCACGCTGGAAAACGTTGTGCCAAACCGTAAAGAAGGTCTCCGGCAGGGCCGCTGCCTGAACATCATCATATCCCGACGGGTAGGGCAGGCAGTGGGCTGCATTGGTGACACAATATTCCGCATAGCCACCGCCCGGCGTGAGGGCGCAGACCGCATCGCCAACGGACAGGCCGGTCACGTTTGCGCCGCACGCGGCGACCGTACCGGACACCTCCAGCCCCAACAGGTCGGTGGCGCCCGGCGGCGGCGGGTAGCTGCCCGCCCGCTGCAGCGCGTCGGGCCGGTTCACGCCCGCGGCGGCGACCTTGATCAGAACTTGATCCGCAGCCGGTTCGGGGACCGGTCTTTCGCCGGAAACCAGGACATCGGGACCGCCGGGTTCTGAAATTTCGATGACCGCCATGGTATCGGGCAACGGCATGAAGCAACTCCTTGCGAGGCGAACGGATAGAGCGTATGTCGAGGATTGAGCTTGCCTGTCTACTGCCATGCAAAGGCCGTTGCAAGCGGTGTCGAACGGATATGGGAGCGTGAAGTGGAAGAAGAGGATCTTGCGCCGCAAACCTTGCGGCCGAAGCCGCTGGATCTCGATTCCCTGTCAATCGAGGCCTTGAATGAATATATCGACGAACTCGAAGGGGAGATCGAGCGCGTGCGCGCGGCCATCGCTGCCAAGGAATCCTGGCGCGGCGAAGCTGAATCCTTCTTCAAGTCCTAGGAAACGAACTTAAAGGAACCCATAAATGCTTCGAGGTAAGGCCGCGCTGGTCACGGGATCGACCAGCGGTATCGGCTGGGGAATTGCCCGCGCTTTGGCAGGGCAGGGC
>JAPPPC010000109.1 GCA_028817685.1 Rhodospirillaceae bacterium | reverse complement strand
ACCCCATCGCGAGGTTCTGCAGCCGGACGGTATCGACCCGCTTCCCGCTCATGACACTTCGGCGACAGGGCCGGTGAAGGCGGTAATTTCCGGCAGGGCGTCGTCGAAGCGCGCCACCTCGACAAGCGTGCTGTGCGCGATCGGACCTTGCGCCAGTTGCGAGGTGCCGCGATCGAGCGTCAGCACGTTCGGATTGCCATGTTTGTCCAGTGTGCCGACCTTGCCGGGCTCGGCGGGGTCGTACCAGGCACCCGTCGCCAGGTTTACGACCCCGGGCATCACCGCGTCCGACAGGGTTACCCCGGCGAGGGTCTCACCGCGATCGTTGAAAATGCGGATGACGTCGCCTTCCGAAATGCCGCGCGCCGCGGCGTCATCGGGGTGGATCGCCGCCGGCTCGCGGCCCTTGATCTTCGACTCGCGGCTGGCCCCCGCGCAGTCCATCTGCGCGTGCAGCCGGGTTGCCGGCTGGTTCGACATCAGATGCAGCGGGTATTTCGCCGCCTCTGCGCCACCGAGCCACTCGACCGGTTCGAGCCAGACCGGGTGGCCCGGACAATCGTCATAGCCGAAGCCGTCGATCTTCTCCGAGAAGATCTCGATCTTGCCGGACGGGGTGCGCAGTTTGTTCGCCACCGGGTCGGCGCGGAATTCGGAAAAGACGGTGTTGGCGAAGTCGGGTTCAGGCACTTCGACATGGCCGTTTTCCCAGAAGTCGTCGAAGTCGGGGAGTTCCACCTTTTTGCGGGCGGCCTGTTGGCGGGCGACGTCGTAGAGATGACGCAGCCATTCGCGCTCATCGCGGCCCTCGGTGAATTTCTCCGTGTAGCCCAGCCGTTCGGCAAGGCCGGAGAAGATGTCGAAATCGTTGCGGGCGCCGCCGACTGGCTCCACGGCCTTCTCCATCGCCAGGATGAAACGGTCGCGCGAGCTGGAGCCGATATCGTTGCGTTCCAGGGTGGTCGTTGCCGGCAAAACGATATCCGCATGGCGCGCGGTCGCCGTCCACCAGGGCTCGTGCACGATGATCGTTTCCGGCTGCTGGAAGGCGTGCACCAGCCGGTTCAAATCCTGATGATGGTGGAACGGGTTGCCGCCGCACCAGTAGATCATCCGCGTGTCCGGGTAGGTCCGGGTTTCGCCGTTGAACTGATATTCCTCGCCCGGATGCAGCAGCAGGTCGGCGATGCGCGCGACCGGGATGAAGCTGCTTGTCGGGTTCGAGCCGGCGGCGAGGTTCGGGGCGGTGATCGGGTCGATCGGATTGCCCTGGCCCTGCATGCTGCCATAGCCGAAGCCGAAACCGCCGCCCGGCAGTCCGACTTGTCCGACGATGGCGCCAAGCACGGCGGTCATCCACCAGGTCTGCTCGCCATGGTCGCCGCGTTGCAGCGAATAGGCGGTGGTGATCATGGTGCGTTTCGACGCCATGCGGCGCGCCAGGCTCCGGATGGTATCCGCGTCGATCGCGGTGATCGCCGCGGCCCATTCGGCATCCTTCGGCTGGCCGTCGTTCTTGCCCAGCAGATAGGCCTCGAACTTTTCGAACCCGGTGCAGTAGCGTTCCAGAAACGCCGGATCGTGCAGCCCTTCCGAGACCAGAGTATGCGCGAGACCGAGCATCAGGGCGACATCGGAATTGGGGCGCGGGGCGAGCCATTCGGCGTTCATGTAATCCGGCGTGTCGTCGCGCAGCGGCGTGATGCTCACCATTTCCACGCCGGCATCGACGACACGGCGCAGCCATTTCTCGGTCGAATGTTCACCGGCGCCGCCGGGCTCGACCTGCGCGTTCTTCGTGCCGATGCCGCCGAAGGCGACGACAAGTTCCGTGTTGTCGGCGATGTCGCGCCAGGAACTCACGGCGCGCAGCGACCGAAGATCGCCCAGAATATGCGGGATAATCGCCAGGCCCGCGGCGATGGAGTAGCTGTGCATCTGTGCCGTGAAGCCGCCGTGGCAGTTCAGAAACCGCTGCAGCTGGGTCTTGGCGTGATGGAAACGTCCGGCGCTGGACCAGCCATAGGA
>JAPPPC010000080.1 GCA_028817685.1 Rhodospirillaceae bacterium | reverse complement strand
TTTCATGGCTTTCCGGGGTCCCGTCGTGCCAGGTGCCGAACCATTTATCGAGCGGAACCGTCCCATCGCCGCCGTAATTGCACTCAAAATAGCGGTGGTGGAGGTAGTGGTAGTAGCGCTGACCGATCGAGCGGGCATCGCCGTCCTTGCCTTCCCATCTGTGGTAGCCGACATGCCCCATGGCCGGGGTCAACCCGGTGGCCTGAACATGGAAGATCGCGTGGATCGGATGCGACATCAGCACCCAATGCACCAGAATGCCGCTGAAATAGAGGATATGTTCCACCGGATGCATCGACATGCCTGACCACGGTCCAATATCGACATTCTTGTGATGCAGTTGATGCACAGTGCGATAGAGCCAGCGATAGTGCAGCAGGCGATGCACAAAATAGAAATGCGCATCGCGGATCATTGGAATGGCGCAGAACAGCAGCACGAAATAGACGGGGTGTGCCTCCCAGTCGAGCATCGGGATATACCCGTTCGCGAAGGCCCAAAGAGTGACAACCTCGTAGGCCGACCAGATCGCAACTGCGCTGCCCGCCGTCCAGAACATATTCTCGCGCACCTGGTTGCCGAAGAGGAAACGACGATGCGACACCGTCGGCGACTTACGGTTCAGCATGTAACGCTCACCCTGCGCGTTCTTGATATAGAATCGCCAGTGCAACCCGCCGAACACCAGGAAGGTGAGCGCCAAGTTCCGGCCATAGACGATCGCGATCCAGTCCCAGTGAAAGCTCTTCATGGTCGCAAGATCCGGGGTCAGCCAGAACCAGCTGATGATCGCGAGCCCCATGTAAAGGACGTTCATAGGCACGAAGTAGCCGGGATAGCCGAATAGAAATTTGGCTGCGGCGACCGGCTGCGGCGGCCAGGCGAAGATCGGAGACCCGGCGATAGGTTCTGGCGCGCCACCGCGGGCGCTTAATTCTGCATCAAAACTTGCTTCGGCCATGATCTCCCATCCTCCGCAACTCGAACGCCAGCCCGGCCAGCGTAACGAGGCCCCTTCAAGCCAGCAACCATCGTCGCGCTGTCCAACACGCTCAGTCCATCACCACGCCGCCGCCGATATTGAGCACTTCGCCGGTGATTTCCGACGCCTCGCGCGACGTCAGGAAAACGAACCCGTTGGCAATATCAGCGGCCGACTGAAGCCGCCTGAGCGGTATTTCCGCCGCGGCGAATTCGGCACTGAAATCGTCCAGCGATTGTTGGGCACTTTTGCGTTCGGCGAAGCCGTCCCAGGCCATGCCCTCATCCTTGATATGCCCTGGCGCGATCGAGTTCACCCGTATCGCCGGCGCCAGTTCAACCGCCATGGCGCGGCTGAAGCCGATCACCGCGGCCTTGGAGGCGCAATAGACGGCGATCTGCGCCCAGCCCCGCTTTCCTGCCTGCGAAGCGGTGCTTGTGACCGTGGCATTTTTAGCGCCTTGCAAATGCGGGATCGCCGCCTGGGTGCAAAGAATGACACCCTTGGTATTGACGTCGATCACGCGGTCAATATCGCCTGGCGACAGGTCGGTCAGGTTGCCGCGCGCATTGGTTCCGGCATTGTTGATCAGCGCGGACATACCGCCCATGGCTTCCATCGCCTGTGCCATCATCGCGCCAACAGCGTCCGCCGCGGTGACGTCAGCGGCGGCACCATTGACGAAGGCCGGCTTCGCTTCGGCCCGCAACGCCTCGACTGCCCGCGCAACCATCGCCTCGTCATAGTCCGTCACGAATACTTCCGCCCCCTCCGCGAGGAACGCCCGAGCGGTCGCCATGCCGATGGCGCCGGCGCCTCCCGTAATGACGGCCTTTGTTCCCTTTAAACGGTCAGTCATGCCGACACTCCCTTAACGCTAGGCTTCCAGATCGGACGGTGCGTGGCCTAGTTGGCCGCATTCGCCGCGTAGTGATTGTTGCGCAGCAACTGCCCCGGTAGTGAGCCGACATGTTTGCCGTCTTCCATCAGCACCTGACCATTGACGATGGTCATGCGGATGCCCTCCGCCGGCTGGCGCATCCGCATGGCACCGCCGGGAAAATCGTGCACGACCTCGTTGGGCAGCGGACGCACCGTTTCCGGATCGAATATCACGATATCCGCGACCTTACCGGGCTGCAGCAGTCCCCTGTCGTGCAGCCCGAAGATCGACGCGGATTCGAAGGTCAGCCGCTTGACCGCGGTCTCCAGCGACATCGCCTGTTTCTCGCGCACCCATTCCGCAAGCAGTCGCGTGCTGTAACCGAAACCGGCCTGGAACTGCACATGGGCGCCGCCATCGGACAGACCGATCAGGGCGTTGGGGTAGTTCAGTATCTCGGCGACCGCCTCGGGATCGGCGTTGACCTCGCTCTGCAGGAACGCCGTGTCCAAATTCTCTTCGACGGCGAGGTCGAGCATCGCATCGATAACACCTTTGCCCTGCTCCTCGGCGATCTCGCCAATCGTCTTGCCTTCCAGCTCTTTGTTCTTGTCCAGTACGGCGTTCTGCACCGTCATATGGTCCCACCATTGCCGGGAGATACCGCGCGGCGTGAAGTCGATTTTGAACTCGACGGCCTCTTCGTGGAGCTTCTTACGGATCTCTGGATCGCTATAGGCGCGCAGCTTCTCCTCATCGTCCGCGATCAGGATCGGGTGCCAGGTCGGTAGCCCGCGGAACGCCTGCGTGTTGCGCATTGTGAAGAAGTCGGTGATCTCGTTCGGCGTGCACATGGGATAGGCGCGGATGCCCTTGGCCACGGTCTCGTCGATCTTGGCCATTTGCTCTTTCCATTGGCCCGGATATTTCAAATTGTGCAGCAGCGTGTTGTAGACGACGGGACGTCCGGTCGCTTCTGACAGGCGGCTCATCAGGCCGTTCTCAACCTCCGCGCCATTGCCGCCGCCGCTCTGGATGATGCCGGTGCCGAGTTCGCGCAGCACGTCGCAGATGGCGAAGATCTCCTTCTCCTCCGCCCACAGCGCGGGGACCGGTACACCCTGCGGATCGAAATGGCCGGCGTTGCGCGACACCGAAAGGCCGAGCGCACCGGCGTGCATGCCGTCACGGACGATCGTGCGCATTTCCTCGATCTCATCGTCGGTCGCCGCGCGTTCCTGGGCCGCCTCCCCCATCACGTAAAAGCGTATCGCGGAGTGTCCCATCAGATTGCCGACATTCACGCCGAGCCCGTTATCGAGCGTCTCCATGTAATCGGCGACGCTCTCCCAGGTAACGTCGATGGTGTTGAGCACCTCCATCGGGATCGCCTCGACATAGGACAGGAAGCCGGAAAGGCGTTCCTGGCTACCCGGCCGCACCGGTGCGAGCGACAGCGAACAGTTACCGAAGATCACCGAGGTTGCACCATGGTCGCAGGAGCTGGAGCACAACGGGTCCCAGGTAACTTGCGCGTCAAAGTGGGTATGGTTGTCGATGAAGCCGGGCGCGACCACAAGACCTTCGGCATCAGTGGTCCGGCCGGCCGGACCGTCCAGTTTGCCGATCTCTACAATCTTGCCGTCCTTGACCGATAGATCGCCGCGATAGCCGGGCATGCCCGAACCGTCGACGATGAGACCGTTGCGAATCAAGAGATCATACGCCATCACGTTACCTCCGCCTGAATTGCCCGGTGCAAACTACCGCTCAGGTTAGACAACCGAGATTCCGAATACAAATTGCCGCAGCCCTGGCCCGGGCGCCGCCTGTTGTTATGCTTGGATCAACGCAGCTAAACCAGAGGACAAAGGGAGATACCGCCATGGCGAACGACGACAAGCGACAAAAGGGACGGGAAATCGTCGGCAAACTGTTCAAAGACGGCCCGGTCGGCGAGATGATCCCGATGCCGAAGCGGTTCCGGCGCTTCACCGTCGATCACGTGTTCGGTGAGGTCTGGCAGGGCGAGAATATGCCGATCGAGGAACGCTCGCTGATCACCTGCGCCATGCTGGTCGCGCTCAACCGCGAAGACGAAATGCGTGTCCATTTCACCGGCGCCAAGAATCTCGGTCACCCGCGTGAGAAGATCGAGGAGCTGATCATCCACGCCGCCCATTACGCCGGCTGGCCGGCGGCTGTTAGCGGGTTTCGCGCGCTGGCCGATGTGTGGCCGCCGGAGGAATAAGGCATTCTTCCCGCATCGTTGGGGATATTTGAGGACAGCAGACGATGACCTACAAGGTCCATAACCGTCTGGGATCAGGCGGCTTCGCGGTCGAGGCGACGCTGGAACTCTCCGGCCTCCCCTATGAAATGGTTCTGCTTCCTTCCACCCCCGACACGCCGTTGCCGGCGGAATTCGCTGCGGTCAACCCATGGCGGCAGGTACCGGTCCTCGAAACGCCGGAAGGCCGCATTATCACAGAAACGGCTGCCATCCTCTTTTATCTGTCGGATCGCCACGAAGAATGCCGCAACGGCACGACCTTACGGATCGGTGACACGATCGCCTTCTACCGTTGGACCGTGTTCATGGCCGTCAATATCTACGAAGGCATATTGAGGATCAGCTATCCGGACCGCTATTTCGCCAACGATGCGAGCGGCAGCCAGACAACCGACCCAGACGATGCGGCCATGACCGCGGCGGTGCGGACAGCAGCCCGGCGCCGTGTTCATGATGCATTCCTCAAGATCGAAGCGGAACTGCAGCCGGACGCCTTCGTTACCGGGCCAGCACTGTCACCGGCTGACTTCCTGTTTGCGATGCTCTACGCTTGGCACAACAAACAGCCCGATCTCCCCAAATGCACATGGATCACGGAAAAAGTGGCATCGCACGAGCGGATCAACCCGATTTGGCATGCCAATTTCGGGCACCGGCTCGACGAGAAATGGCACGACATCAGACCATTGTGGGCGTAACCGGCAGGCAGCAACGACGATGAGCGTGGCGACATCCGAGGCACGCAACGACCGAGGCGAATGGCGCCCCGCCAGCAAGATCGTCCCGGCGCCGATCAATGATTGGCCCCCGCGGCTGAGCGCTTTGGCCCGCTGGCTATTCGCCTTTCCGGGCTATCTTTGGCCGCTCAACCTCTTTTGGCTCGGCGTCACGCTGGCGACCTGGACCTGGCTGACACCGTCGCTAAGCGCCATGCAAAGCCTCGAACTATGGTGGGTCGCCTTAGTCCTCGGGCGGAATCTTGCGTTGACGCTGCTGCTCTACGGCGGGCTGCATGTCTATCTCTATGTTTTTCGAGGCCAGGGCGACGCTTTTCGCTTCACCCTCAAACCACTGGCAACCGACAGCGGGCGCTTCCTGTTCCGCCACCAGGTACGCGACAACATGCTCCGCACCCTCGCCTCGGCCGTCCCCATCCTCACGGGTTTCGAGATCCTGACCTATTGGGGCTTCGCCAACGGGGCCCTTGGCTATCCCGGCCTGACGGGCGGCCCATCTGGTTTCTGGGGCTGGTTCGTCCTGTTGCTCCTGTTGGGGCCGGTCATCCATTCGGTGCATTTCTATTTCGGCCACCGGCTGCTGCATACGCGATGGCTCTATCGCAGGGTTCACGCCCTGCACCACCACAATGTCGAGGTCGGTCCCTGGTCCGGGCTCGCCATGCATCCGGTCGAGCACGCGATCTATTTTTCTACGGTCGTGGTGCAATGGCTGCTGGCTCTGCATCCATTGAACGCCCTGTTCCAGATACAGCTCGCGATCTTCAATGCGGCGACGGCGCATACCGGCTTCGAAAGGATCAAATTTGGCGGCCGGCTGGCGATCGAGGGCGGCAGCCATTTCCACTACCTCCATCATAAGCATTTCGAATGCAACTACGGGGGTAGCCTCGTGGTCCTCGACCGGCTATTCGGCACCTTCCACGACGGTAGCGAAGCGGGCGACCGTGCGATGCGGGAGCGCTTGCGCGCCATCCGTGCAGCAGCGAATTAGGACGCGGTGGCGCAACCGAGGTAGTAGATGGCGCAATCGATCCAGCACGCCGAGTCGCCCTGGCTAAGCTTTGCGGTGAAGCGGCCGCGTGCAGAAATCACCCAATTCCCTTTTGCCGGCACGTGGAACCGTGCAATTATAATGGCTTAAGATTCTATCGTCCGAGTTCCCCGCCAGACATTCCTACCGCCCCGTTCGAGTGGTAATACAGTTGTGACTGGCCCCGTTCCGGGATTCGGACGACAACGGCGACTGCAGAGAAAGACAGGGAGGAACAGCAATGGCCCCAAAGAGCGATATTGAGATTGCCCGTGCCGCAACCATGCAACCGGTCGGCGAGATCGGGGCGAAGCTGGGCATCCCGGCCGAGAGCCTGCTGCATTACGGGCCCTACAAGGCCAAGCTGTCCGCCGACTATATCAAATCGCTGCAGGACAAGCCGGACGGCAAGCTGATCCTGGTCACCGCCATCACCCCAACCCCTGCCGGTGAAGGCAAGACAACAACGTCGGTTGGTCTCGGCGACGGGCTCAACCGCATCGGCAAGCAGACCATCACCTGCCTGCGCGAGCCGAGCCTCGGCCCCTGCTTCGGCATGAAGGGCGGCGCGGCCGGCGGCGGCTTTGCCCAAGTCGTCCCGATGGAGGACATCAACCTGCACTTCACGGGCGACATGCACGCGATCGGCACGGCTCACAATCTGCTGTCTGCCCTGGTCGACAACCACATCTATTGGGGCAACGAGCTCAATATCGACGCGCGCCGGGTTACCTGGCGGCGCGTGCTGGACATGAACGAGCGTGCGTTGCGCGATATCGTCACTTCGCTGGGCGGCGTCCCGAACGGCTTTCCGCGCCAATCGGGCTTCGACATCACGGTGGCGTCGGAGATCATGGCGATTTTCTGCCTCGCCCGCGATATGGATGACCTGGAGGAGCGGCTGTCCAACATTGTCGTCGGTTACACGCGCGACCGCGAGCCGGTACGCGCCCGCGACGTGAAGGGGCACGGCCCCATGACCGTGCTGCTGCGCGACGCGCTGATGCCAAACCTGGTACAGACTCTGGAAAACAACCCGGCCTTCATCCATGGCGGCCCCTTTGCGAACATCGCACATGGCTGCAACACGGTGCTGGCCACGACGACGGCCCTGAAGATGGCGGACTACGTCGTGACCGAGGCCGGATTTGGCGCCGATTTGGGCGCGGAAAAGTTCTTCGACATCAAGTGCCGCAAGGCCGGTCTGAAGCCAGCCGCCGCGGTCGTCGTCGCAACCGTGCGCGCGCTCAAGATGCATGGCGGTGTCGCGCGCGGCGATCTGGGCGAGGAGAATGTCGAAGCGGTGCGCGCCGGGCTGGAGAATCTCGGCCGCCATATCGGCAATATCCGCAAGTTCGGCGTCCCGCCCGTGGTCGCCATCAACCAGTTCATCGCCGACACCGACGCGGAGATGGCGGTGGTGCGCGAGTTCTGCGACAGCCTCGAGGTCAACGCCTATGTCTGCTCGCACTGGGCCAATGGCGGTGCGGGGACGGAAGAGCTGGCGACCAAGGTCGCGGAAATCGCCGACAGCGGCGAGGCGGATTTCAAACCGCTCTATGGCGACGATCTGCCCCTGTGGGACAAGATCCGCACGGTCGCCCAGGAGATCTACGGCGCCGACGATGTGTCCGGTGATGCCACCGTCATGAACCAGATCAAACAGTATGAGGAACAGGGCTTCGGCAAGTTCCCGGTCTGCATGGCGAAGACGCAGTACAGCTTCTCCGCCAACCCGGATCTAAAAGGCGCGCCTTCTGGTTTCACCGTACCGGTGCGCGAGGTTCGGCTATCGGCCGGCGCGGAGTTCCTGGTCGTCATCTGCGGCGCGATCATGACCATGCCCGGTCTGCCCCGTGTACCCGCGGCGAACAGCATTCACATTAACGACAAGGGCGATGTCGAAGGGCTATTCTAGTCCTCGTCCGAACGCAGTACGGAGCAGCCCATGTCCGAGGGTGAAAAGATCGTCCGCAAGCGGCAACATCCAGGTCGCGGGCGCGGCAAGGGCCGTGCCCATCCGAAGGGACGGCAACTCGATCCTACGGCGCAAGCCGAAGTCGCCAGCCTGCTTGGCGACCGTCCGCGCAACCGCGATCTGCTCATCGAATATCTGCACTTAATCCAGGACAGCCAGGGTTGCCTGCCCGCAGCCCATCTGGCTGCGCTGGCTGACGAAATGCGTATTCCCATGGCGGAGGTCTACGAGGTCGCTTCATTTTATGCGCATTTCGACATCGTCCGGGAGGACGAAGCGAAGCCGCCCGCCCTCACCGTACGGGTCTGCGACAGCCTGACCTGTGAGATGATGGGCGCCCAGACCCTGCTGAAGGACCTGGCGGCGAAGTATGGCGGATCGGTGCGTGTGCTCCCCGCCCCGTGCATGGGGCGATGCGATACCGCGCCGGTCGCAGAGGTGGGGCATCGGCATGTGACCCAAGCGACCGTTGAGAATATCTCCACGGCGATCGATGGCGGCGAGCATTCCCCCATCGTGCCCGATTACCGGGATCTTGACGCCTACCAGGCTGATGGCGGCTACGCGCTGCTGCGCGCCTGCCGCAACGGCGATACGACCGTCGACGACATCCTGACGGCACTCGACGACTCCGGCTTGCGCGGGTTGGGCGGCGCCGGTTTCCCGACAGGACGCAAATGGCAGTTCGTGCGCGCTGAGCCGAAGCCTCGCTATCTGACGGTCAATGCCGACGAGGGCGAACCCGGCACGTTTAAGGACCGGCACTATCTGGAGACCGACCCGCACCGGTTCCTGGAAGGCATGCTGATTGCCGCCTGGGCCGTCGAGGCGGATCGCGCCTACATATATTTACGCGACGAATACCCACAAGTTAACAAACTCCTACAGGCCGAAATTGCGAGACTAGTCGAGCTTGGACTTGTCACGGAAGGTTACGTGGAACTGCGCCGCGGCGCGGGCGCCTATATCTGCGGCGAAGAGTCCGCGATGATCGAGAGTTTGGAAG
>JAPPPC010000679.1 GCA_028817685.1 Rhodospirillaceae bacterium | reverse complement strand
TCGTCTTTCACAACCGTACCGCGCTGGTCGCCGCCAAGCCCGGCACGGATATCGACGCCATGTTCGACCATTGGCGGGACATCCATTTGCCCAACGTCCGGCAGACGATGGAGAAAGTCGGCGGGTTCCGTTACGTGGTGAGTCTCAGCACAGACTTGGCGCACGCGCCTTATGCCGGCACGGCAGAGCTCTACTTCAGGGATGCCAAAGGTTGGGCGGATTTCCAGGAAGCCTACACGCTGGACGGTTTCGAAAAATTCGTCGACGACGACGCCACCCATCGCTTCGGCGGCGGGACGGAAATGCTTGGGATCGACACGCCCTAACGAATTCGTCGCTTAAGAAAGTTCGGGAGCGCGCCATGGAGTGGCACAGGGACGGCTTTACCATCACCGACGACCGCTGCAGCATCGATGTGGACACGGTGATACGCCTGCTTCACGAACAGACCTACTGGGCGCGCGATATCCCGCCGGACGCGATCCGTCGGGCAATCGACAATTCGCTCTGTTTCAGCATCCTGGAAGGTGAAGATTTTGTCGGTTTCGCCCGGTTCATCACCGACCACGCGGTCTTTGGCTATCTCGAAGACGTTATCATCGATTCGAACTATCGGGGACGCGGCTTGGGTCAATGGCTGCTCGACTGCATGCTCGCCCACCCGACCGTATCGTCGCTGAAAAAACTCATGCTCGCGACCGAAGACGCGCACGGCCTCTACGAAAAATATGGGTTCGCCTCCCCGGCGCGACCGGAATGGATTATGGAGCGCTACAACAGGAATGCCTTCCAGAATGACCCTATACAGGAAAGCAGATCGCAGTAGTTGTGCGTCTTCCGGCACATTTCTAGGCAATGTGGAAACTTTATTTAATTTTTGTTAAACTCTTTTGCTTGGGAGTGCGCGCGAACAAAGAGTGAGGTGTCAGAATGACCGCTCGCGCAGCCATTTTTGCCGGAGCCTGCCTGCTGGGCTTGTCCGGCCAAGCCGCTAATGCAGTTCCCTTAAACCCCAACGATTTTGCCGGATCGTCGCTCGGTCTGCTAACCGGTGGCGCGATCACGCTCGACACCGATGCGCTGACCTTCAATGGCGGGGCGGGCGGAAACTTCGTCAACCAAGGCGGCGTGCCGTTTGGCGAAGGCGTCGGCGGACCTCCTGGCATCGCGGTCTTCCTGTTCGATGATGGATCTGTCCTGGGCGACGTTACGATCACCGGATCGAATGCCGCTGCCATCCTGTTCCTCGGCAGCGCCACCGTCTCCGGTTCGATCGATGTCAGCGCAGAAGCCGATTCATTTGGCTCCTCTGGTGGGGCCGGAGGCGCCGGCGGCGGGCAAGGCGGCCGCGGCTTTTCGGGCCTCAGCAATCCCGCCCCTGAAACCGGCTTTGGACCTGGAGGCGGCGAACGCGGCAACGTCAATAATAATAGTTTTAGCAATACACCGGGGGGCGGCGGCGGATTCGGCACACCGGGCGGTGCCGGCGCCTCCAATATCGACGGCGGCAGCCCCTACGGCGATTTGACTGTCGCGCTGCAAGGCGGATCCGGCGGCGGTGGCGGCGGAGGTTTCCAGGGAGCCTTCTTCAACGGCGGCAGCGGCGGCGGTGGCGGCGGCGGCGCCCTGGAGATCGGCGCTATCGGTTCGCTCGTCTTTGACGGCGCTTTGGTCGTCGCGGACGGCGGGAACAGCAATCTCTCGTTCCACGGTAACGGCAACGCCCGTGTCGGCGGTGGCGGCGGTTCAGGCGGCGGTCTGCTGTTTCACGGTTTCGATATCAGCGTCGATGTCGATACCATCATTACCGCCGATGGCGGCAATGGCGGCGGACAAGGCGGGACTGTTGGCGGCTGCGGTGGTGGCGGCTTGATCACGTTCCTGTCCAACACGGCGGGCTCGTTTGCCAACGATGGGCTGGTGCGGGCCGACCCCGGGAGTGGCGTCGGTGTGTGCGACCCGTTATCGACGAATGTCAGCTTCCTGACGTCATCCGATATCGGCGAAGACCCGAACCAGTCGGGCAGCGGCA
>JAPPPC010000802.1 GCA_028817685.1 Rhodospirillaceae bacterium | reverse complement strand
GATATGGAGAGCGCGCTCGGCGATGCGGAATATCTCGCCGGCGACGCCTACTCGCTCGCCGATGCCGCCATGACACCCTATGTCAACCGGCTGTCTGATCTCGGCCTATTGCAGCTCTGGGCGGAGTCGGCCCCACGGGTGCTCGGCTGGTTCGACGCGATCAAGGCGCGCGGCAGCTTCACCCAAGGCGTCACTGAATATCTGACGGAAAAGGATAAGACGGCCTTCGATGCAATCGATCCGACCACACCGCAGCGGGTGGCCCATATCCTCGATGGGACCTAAGTAACCGGTTTGGTTTGAGCTGCCGCCTCCAGCGCCGCACGCAACCGCGACACGAAGCCGGTATCGGCGGCAATGTTCCCGTAGCAAGCGGCGTTGAAGCATTCCGTGATCGCGCCGACCGGCGCGCCAGGCAATGCCGCCTCGAGTTCGGGCTGCCGCTCCCGGGGGGTCATCGAAGGGACCCACTCGTATCCGCGTTCCTTGGCCGCCGATAACAGGTCGAAATAGAGGGTGAACGCTTCCGTGATCCCAGGCTGGTCCGAGGGTGCGCGCAAACCTTTCTCGGCGTCGCCTCGGAACATCCAGTCAGGCAGCAAGCCCAACGCCAGATTGGCAAGATCGGTCGCTGCATTGGCTTCGCCACGGATCGATTCCCGTTCCGCCAGGCCGGCGGACCGCGCATTTGCCACATGTTGCCGGTAGGCCCACAACAGCACCCGGTACATCAGATAGATCGCCGCGAGCAATACCGGGTATTTCAGCAGACGGATCACCGCCTCCACCATAGGCGGCACACTATCGGGTGTTATCTCCTTCCACCATTGACGTTCCTGCGGGGTTACCACGCGCTCCGCCCTCTCGACCGGCCCATGGTCACCGATCAACCAGATGACGAAATCGAAGATCACTTCCAGCACCGGCGCCAGCAGGACCGTCAGGACCCAGGAGAGGCCGGCGAGAAAAGCGTTCCAAGCGGCGACAACCAAGCGCAGCCCCTCACCGCCGAACGCCGCTCCGACCAAGCCAATCAGCAGCCCCCCGGCAAGGACCGTCAGGACCGCCAGACCGATCGTCCGAGGCCAGGCGCCCCCGGTCGCCATGCGAGTGAATGCAAGCGCCGCAAGCGTCACCGCGAAAAATGGAATGATCATGACGGTGGCGTGGAAGTCGGCATCGAAGATCTGTTGCGCCAATATTGCAATCGACAGACCGATCAGCCCCGCGCGGAACGTGTTCACGAGGCGAGTTTGGGGCCGGGTCTCCACGGCGATACGCACGCCGCGAAACCACAAAACACCGGCCATGGCGCAGGCGATTATCAGACCGGCGATCGTTTGGCCCGGGAACCCGCCGCCTATCATGCGCGGGCCCCATAACATGTCTACCGTTCCCGCCGCGGCCACAAACGCCATCGCAACGTAAATCACGGTCATACCGACGAGCGCCTGCGCGACCGCTTCACCACCGGCGCTGGATCCGCTGCGGTCGATAATCCGCGTCGCGACAATCGCGGCCCCGATCAGCAAGAAAATCATCGGCACCGACAAAGGCGAACCGCCCTGCTCAAGGATGAAACCGCACATGCCGAGAACGGGAAACAGCCAGATCGTGTCGGCGATGACGGTCAGCAGCGCAATCAGAATGTCGCGCGCGTTACCCATCTTCCGTCTCCGCAACATCAAAGACGCCGCGATAATCCTGAACCTCGAGCCCCGGCACCTCCGGCGGTTCGTCGGGCCCGACATAGATACCCAGCGCGCGATAGCCGCGTTGGCCCAGATCGACGATATGGTCCGTGATACCGGGACGAAATTCACCGGCAACGTAGATTAAGGTCGCACCGAACGGCAGCGCCGAGGGTCCGTGCTGCGCCAAAACCTCTTCCAAGGGCTTGGTCGTCATCGACGTCGCCCCCGCCAGCGTCGTCATGACAGCGGCGACCTGATCCGGCCCCGCACCAGGCGCAACGACAGGCGATGCAATTCCGCCGGCTATGTTGCAGTTAAGCGCGATGCCGACCGCGTACCCGAG
>JAPPPC010000090.1 GCA_028817685.1 Rhodospirillaceae bacterium | reverse complement strand
TTTCTAAAAATCGTCTTATCCGATTAATTTAGTAAGGTATATCACGACCCAAAAGGGGTTGAAAAGAAAAAAGACAAAAATGGTCTTGTTTAAGACGAATTTATATAAACCATTATCTAATTGTGTACTTTAGAATTATCCTAATTTTTTTAACGAAATACACTGAAAATTTGCCGATAAATTTTATAGGTCGAAATTAACGGTGAATTTCAGGCTTCCAGCCGTTCCAGGACATCGCCTTCCGACGTCATGCAGACCGCCGCCAGAGAGCCGCCAAAGCCGCACCCGCCGTCAACCGTGACGGTCACTTCGGTCTCGCGCAATCCGCCATGGTCGGGGTCGTAGCCCCGCACGATGCGGCGAAAACCTTCATAGGATTCTCGGATCAACGCGAAACTCCGTCCGGCCCACCAGAAACTATCCGTCTGTGCCGCCAACGTCCGGCTGACATCGATGCCGGAACTGACGAACAGGGTTCCCCCGGCCTGCGATATCGCGGCTCGTTTCAGCGCATACATCATACCCTCATGCCCGGGTGCCGCCCGCATGGCATCCCGCAAGCCACCGGTCCATCCGGCCAGGGCGACGACGCCCTTCTCCGCCAGAGCAAACCCTTCCGCGGCGCTGCCACCGTAGGCTTCAAGCGTCGCAGCCACGCCGCGATCCAGCATCCAGGCGAGATCCTCCGCGGCGCGATGGGAAAACTGCAGTTGCAGCAGCTTCTGCCACATCTCCTCCTGCGCACCGCGCAAATAGACGCAATCCGTGGGATCCATGTAGGGCGGAATTGATAGAAACAGGCGGCGAAAGCGCATCATCTCCGCAATCGTGGCCGGGATTGCGTCGCCATAGCCGAGGAAATTTCCCAAATAGACGAGCCGATCGCCATACGCGATCCTCTGGCGCATCTGTTCATGCAGCGCCGCCAGACGCGCCGCATCGCCGTGGATCGCGCCGACGGCCCACACGCGCCGGGGACGTCTAAGCGTGACAATGCTGCGGTCCTCACTCATGCGGGGACCGTAACATTTTCAGCCGCCTTCCATAACGGCCGACGCGTCAATTTTTCGTTTGCTACGCGGCCTGCAGAACTGTTTCGAGCTGCTCGCTCGCGGCTTCCTCGTCGATATCCTCAACCGCGGCCAGTTCGCGCACGAGTCTATCGAATGCCGCCTGATAGATCTGCCGTTCGCTGTATGACTGATCGGGCTGATCGGCATTGCGGTGCAGATCGCGCACCACCTCGGCGATGGAAACCGGATCGCCCGAGTTGATTTTCGCTTCGTATTCTTGCGCGCGCCGGCTCCACATCGTGCGGCGCACCCGGCTTTTGCCTTTTAGGGTCTTGAGCGCGACTTTCATTTCGTCCTTCGACGACAATCGGCGAAGTCCGGATGTTTCAGCCTTATCCACCGGGACGCGGAGGATCATTCTATCCTTATGAAAATCAATAACGATCAGCTTTAACTTGTCGCCAGCGATTTCTTGGTCCTCGAAACCGGTTACCTTCCCAACACCGTGGGTCGGATAGACGACATAATCGCCGGCCGAAATTTTAAGTTTCTTATCGCTCATGCGCCCTTCTCGTAATCATTAAATCGTTTTGTCTGTGGCGCGTCCCCAATATCAGGAACTACGCTAAATTTAAGCCGTGGCCTCCCTTGGAGATCGACCACAGCGTTCGGTGCAATTTCAGTGCTTATCCAGCCAAGCCGCCTTTTGGCACGACGGCTGGTACCGCTCGCCTTTTCTCAATACGAGCGCCTAGTATATCACAAAAATGAGGTGATTCCCAGCCGGGCTCAGGCCTCGCCGGGGTTCGGGCTGAAGTACTTATCGAACTTGCCGGTCTCGTCCTTGAAGTCGTCGGCGTCGGCCGGACTCTCGCCCTTGCGGGTGATATTCGGCCATTGCTCCGCATATTCGCGGTTGAGTTCGACCCACTTCTCAACGTCGCTTTCGGTGTCGGGCAGGATCGCCTCAACCGGGCATTCCGGCTCGCAGACGCCGCAATCGATGCACTCATCAGGATGGATGACCAGCATATTCTCGCCAACGTAGAAGCAATCGACCGGGCAGACCTCGACGCAATCCTGGTATTTGCACTTAATACAATTCTCGTTGACGATGTAGGTCATGTGGAACTCTCCCTCGGTCTCTCGCTATACGCAGTTGCCGCCCGGCCCTGGACAGGCTGTGAATCCTAACTTTCCAGGCGTTCGCGGGCGCGTTTCCGCGCAATCCCGCTTTCCTGGTCTGTGACATACAAAAGTCCGGCAACCTGACGCAAGAGGCTTGCTTCATAATCGTGCAATTCGCCGTCGGCGTACGCGACCTCCCACAGCATCTGCAGCATCGCAATTCGTTCGTCATGGCTGAAATGATCGCGAATGGTCCGGGTGAAGCCGTAGATCTCCGGTATGGCATCGACCTTGCCGACGGCCGCGTCGATCAGCAACTCCGTCTCGTCGGCATCCAGTTCGAAGCGCTGCCGCAAAACAGAACTGATATGCGCCCGCTCGGTTTCGTCGAACGCGCCGTCAAGGCGCGCTGCCTCAACCATGAGCGCCGCCGCCGCCAATTGCAGTTCATCCTGGGAATGACGGCCGTCCGCCGCTTCGGCGCGGCCGCCCCGTTCCAACAAAAAATTCCGAACCTTTGCAAGCATGGGGGCGACATAGACCATTGCCGCGGCCATGTCACATCGTTTCGTGCGGTGATCCCGTTATCGTGACCGCTTGTTGGCGGCGGCACCCACCGATATAACCCGTGAAATGTCCGATCCCAGATTTCACGCTCCGGCGGCCCTGCGCAACCGCGATCCAATTCTCGCCGTCCTTCAGCGCGTATTACCGCCCGAAGGTCTGATTCTGGAAACCAGCAGCGGCAGCGGCGAGCATGCACGCTATATGGCGCCCAAGCTGGCGCCCCGAATTTGGCAACCCAGCGACATGGATCGCGCCGCCTGCGCCAGCACCGCCGCTCATGTAGCCGATGCCGGGGCAGACAATCTGCTGCCTCCGGTCGAGCTCGACGTCACCTGGACGGCTTGGCCCATTGAACACGCGGCCGCGATTATCTCCGTGAACATGATTCACATCGCACCGTGGGAGGCCTGTCTTGGTCTCCTCGACGGCGCGGCGCGGACCCTGCGCGGCGCCGATGCGATTCTCTATTTCTACGGGCCGTTCAAGCGCGGCGGCGCGCATACCGCCCCGACAAACGAGGCATTCGACCGCAGCCTGCGGGCACAAAACCCGCTCTGGGGGATCCGTGCTCTGGACACCGTCGCGGCGGAGGCGGAGGCACGCGGCCTTTCGTTGACGGAGGTCGTCGACATGCCGTCGAACAACTTCTCGGTAATTTTCTCGCGATCAGTTTGAAACCGGCCGGTTTCAGGGCCTGCCCAACAGCCGCTCGATCTCCCGCCGGTTTTTCTTCGTCGGCCGACCGCTGCCGATATCGCGGCGGGCCGGACCCGCGGCGCGCTCCGGCTTCGGCTGCGCTTCGGGCGGGTTCAGGTCACGGTAGAGCGTTTGCGCTTCGGACGCCGGCCCGCGCCGTTCGCCCAGCGCAACGATTTCGATTACCCGCACATAGGGACCTTTGGAAAAGGTCACCACATCTCCCGGCTGCACCGCGTGGCGCGATTTACGCACCACCACGCGATTGACGCGAAACCCGCCTGCCGCCACCTGCTGCGCCGCCAGTGCCCGGCTTTTAAAAAACCGGGCGTGCCACAGCCATTTGTCCAGCCGCAGCTTTTCCGCCGTCTTCTCCGTCATTTCACGCTGGCCAGTTCGCGCAGTTTGGCGAAGGGCGAAGCAGGATCGATCGATTGTGCCCGTTTCCCGCCACGGCGCGGTCGGCCGTTCCTGCCGGAGCGCTTTTTCTGCCGGAATACGAACCCGGTCTCCGACGCCGTCGCATGCACGCCCAGATCGCGCAGCACAGCAGCGCAAGCGGCGCCGTCGCACCCGGTCATCGCGACGAGCTTGGCATCTTCCGAAAATTCACCCTTCTTCGCGCGTTTGCGAACCGCCGCGGCCAATCGCTCTGCACTGTCCAGCTTGATCGCCCGGTCTCCTAGGACGCGGTGACCGGTCAACTCCCAAAATCGTTTGGGAACACTACCGACCGGTAGCGAGCGGGCTTGCCCCACTTTCGGTGCCGGATGCCCCACAAACACGGCGGCCAGCACCGCCCGCAACCGCAACGCTGCCGGCCGCAGCAAGGGCGCGAAATAGAGGGCGTGCACGCCGAATCGCAATCCGAGCCGGGTCAAATTCTTCTTGTCGTCACCATCCAGAGCCGCGATCTGGCTCCGCGCGTCGGCACTGCGGATCGACCCCAAATTCTCCGACAGCTGGAACACGATCCCTCGGGCTGCGGCCCCCATTGGGGCGTCGTCCGTCGCGAATAACGGTCCCAATCTTTGGCGCAAATGCGAGTCGAACCATCGGGACAGACGCGCGTGAACGCGGTCTCGTGCCTTTGCGTCGAGGAACTCGTTGCGCAGTAGACCGATATTCGGCCGCAACGCGGAATCCCCCTGCTGCAGAAAACCGATCTCTTCGTTGTGCCAGCGGATACGCCCGGTCCGCGACAGCGAAAACGCCTTGTCCGGCGCGCCGCACAGCGCCCCGACCCGTGTTTCGACCTCCAACGCGATGGTGGACCGTGCGGCCGAGACCAGGGTTTGCGTTTCCTCCCGGCTCTGCGCTGCGTCGCGCACGAATTTGAGACCCGCCATTGAACCGGCGACAACCCCTTCGACGACGACTTCGCCTGACTTGGAGACATAGGACAGCAAGGCCTCGTCACCCTGCCGGCGTTTCGCGAGAACCGGCGCCCGACGGTCGACAAACCGCTGCAGAAGCCGTTCGTGCAGTGCGTCGGAGAGACGGTCTTCGATCTTCCGCGCCACCCCTTGCCAATGCGCGCTGTCGGGCAGCCAATCCGGACGGTGGCTGATATAAGTCCAGGTTCGCACATGGGCGATGCGCTGGGTCAGTGTGTCGATATCGCCGCCGACATCGTCGAGCCGATTGATATGGTCCGCGACCCAATCTTCCGGCAATCGTGCCTCGAGCGTGCTGAGATTCAAATACACCTGTTTCAGCAGCCGGACATGAATGTCCGGCATCACCTTGCGGAAATCCGGTATCTGGCAGACATCCCAAAGCAGGCGCACCGCAGCCGGGTTGGCGGCACGCTCGACGACATCGGGGTCGGCGACCAGGTCTTTCAAGGTGCGGAAATCATCGGCTTCCCGCGCGCGGTACAGAAGATGCGAGCTCGGCCGCCGCGACAGGCTTTCCAGCAACAGCTGCGGCGTCCGGAAATCGAACTCGCGGTTGCGCCAGCTCAATCGCTCGAGCGTATCGTATTGGTGCGTCTCGATCGCCTCGACGGTCTCGTCGTCCAGCGGTGCGACATTGTTGGTCACGCCGAAGGTACCGTCATGTTGATAGCGTCCGGCGCGGCCGGCTATCTGGCCGATCTCCGCGGCCTTCAAACGGCGCGGCACGCGGCCATCGAATTTTCGCGTCCCGGCGAAAGCGACATGCTCGATTTCCATATTGAGGCCCATACCGATGGCGTCGGTCGCGACCATGTAGTCGACCTCGCCAGCCTGATACATCTCGACCTGCGCGTTGCGCGTACGCGGCGACAGGGCGCCCAACACGACCGCGGTGCCACCGCGTTGCCGGCGGATCAATTCGGCCAGCCCATAGACCTCGTTCAAGGAAAACGCGACGATCGCGGTGCGCCGCGGCAGACGCGTCAGTTTCTTCGCACCGGCATAGGATAGGGTCGAAAAGCGCGGCCTCGTTTCGATCTCGGCGTCAGGCACGAGCCGTTTCAGAAGCGGTGCGATCGTATCCGCACCCAGCAGCATCGTCTCTTCCCGGCCTCGGGCATGCAGCAGGCGGTCGGTGAAGACGTGGCCGCGCTCGGTATCGGCGCAGAGCTGAATTTCGTCGATCGCCAGGAAATCGACTTCGCGGTCGAGCGGCATCGATTCCACGGTGCAGACGAACCATCGCGGACGCGGCGGGACGATCTTCTCTTCACCGGTGATCAACGCGACGGACCGTCGTCCTTTCAGCGCGACGATCCGGTCATAGTTCTCGCGTGCCAGCAGCCGCAGGGGGAACCCGATCATGCCGCTATGGTGGCCGAGCATCCGGTCGATCGCCAAATACGTCTTGCCGGTGTTGGTGGGGCCCAGAACCGCCCGAATCCGGCCTCGTTTCTCAAACAGCGCCATGTTCCTTCGAACATTGCGGGATTCTCTTCCAAGATCAAGACCTAGTGGACCTAAGGGGTCTCAGCAATCCGCCGTCAGGCGCGGATATTGTCGAGCAGGGGCACGAATGCGACCGGCAGATGACAGCTCTCCGTCACCGTGCCCTTAGCATCTTTCTCGAACAGGATCAGCGATTGGGTCCAGCCCCGGCGCCCCACGGGCACGATCATGCGACCGCCGGGCCGGAGTTGTTGCAGTAACGCCTCCGGCACTTTCTTGGCGGCGGCGGTCACGATAATCGCGTCATAGGGCGCCTCGGCGGCCCAGCCCTTCCCGCCATCGGCATGAAGAACGGCGACGTTTTCGTATCCCAGCCGCTTCAGCCGCGCGCGCGACGCATCGGCCAGCGAACCGACCCGCTCCAGCGTGACCACGCGGTCCGCGATTTCCGCCAACAGGGCAGTCTGATATCCGCAGCCGGTGCCGACCTCCAACACGCGGGCGTCCGGCGTCAGCCGCAACAAGTCGGTCATGATCGCCACGATGAAAGGCTGCGAGATGGTCTGGTCCTCGCCGATCGGCAGGGGACGGTTCTCATAGGCAAGGTCGCGAATTTCGGGAGGCACGAATTCGTGCCGCGCCACCGCCAGAAACGCCGCGCAGGTCGACGGGTCCAAGGAATCCCGCCCCAGATAACGGCTTGTGTCCGCCACGTCGCGCAAAACGGCGGCCAGCAAGCGCTTGCGTTGATCGACCAGGGCGTCTTTCATGCCGGCCATTCAACAACAGGCGTTGAACGCTGTATAGCGCTACCCCTCTTGCAGCATCGGCGTCATCATCACATATAGCGCGCAGGAAAATTCCACGGGTGGAACCAGAGAGCGATGACTACGGAAGATACCAACAAACCAGCAGATCAAGAAGCGACCGCGAACGCCGAGGGGACCGGGGAGACCCACACATTCCAGGCCGAAGTGAGTCGGCTGCTCGATATCGTTGCGAACGCGCTGTACAGCGAGAAGGAAATCTTCATACGCGAGCTCGTCTCGAACGCAGCAGACGCGTGCGACCGGCTGCGCTATGCGGCGATCACGCAGCCTGATCTGGTCGAGGGAGACGCGGATTACGCCATCGCGCTCAGCACCGATAAGGACGCGCGGACGCTGACTTTCTCCGACAACGGTATCGGCATGAGCCGCGAGGAACTCATCGGGAATCTCGGCACCATCGCGCGGTCCGGCAGCTCCGCCTTCGTGGAACAGCTGAGCGGCGATGCGAAGAACGATGTCTCGCTGATCGGTCAGTTCGGTGTCGGCTTCTATTCCTGCTTCATGGTCGCCGACAAGGTCGAAGTCGTCAGCCGCCGCGCCGGCGAGGACCAGGCCTGGCAATGGACGTCGGACGGCAAAGGCGCCTTTACCGTCACCGAGGCGGAACGGGACGGTCGCGGAACGACAATCACCGTGCACCTGAAAGAGGACGAGTCGGATTACGCCGAGACCTTCCGGGTGCAAACGGTCGTTAAGACCTATTCGGACCACATCGCATTCCCGATCACGGTCAGCGATGGCAGCGAGGAGGGCGATCCCGAACCCGTCAATACCGCGTCCGCCTTGTGGACCCGCCCCCGCAACGACATCACCGAACAGCAATACACGGAGTTCTTCCACCACGTCTCGCACATGGTCGGCGACCCCTGGTCGACATTGCATTTCCGCGCCGAGGGCATGATCGAATATACGGGACTGCTCTATATCCCGTCGTCCCGCCCCTTCGACCTCTACAATCAGGACCGTACCTCGAAGGTGCGGCTGTATGTGAAGCGGGTCTTCATTACAGAGGATTGCGAAGAGCTGGTACCGCGCTGGCTGCGCTTCCTGCGCGGCGTGATCGACTCGGAGGATTTGCCGCTCAATATCAGCCGCGAGATGCTGCAAAACAATGCCGTGTTGAGCAGAATCCGTTCGGGTCTTACCAGCCGCGTGATCCGGGAATTGGAATCCAAGGCCGAGAAGGAACCCGACGCCTACGCCGAGTTCTGGGAAAATTTCGGTGCGGTCCTGAAGGAAGGGCTGTACGAGCCTACCGGAGAGAAAGAAGAGTTGCTCGGCCTCGCCCGTTTCCGGTCGACGCATGACGACAATCTTGTGTCGCTCACCGACTATGTCGGCCGCATGAAGGAAGGCCAGAAGGCGATTTATTACATTACGGGCGGCGATGTCGACGCGCTGGCGCGCAGCCCTCAGCTCGAAGGGTTCCGCTCGCGCGGGATCGAGGTGCTGTTGCTGAGCGATCCCGTCGATGAATTCTGGGTCCCGATGGTGGGAATGTTCGAAGAGCAACCCTTCAAATCTGCGACTCAAGGCGGTGCCGATTTCGACGAAATCAAATCCGCAGACACGGACGCGGACGCGGAGGAGAAAAAGGCGGACGACACGCCACAGGAAGATATCGACCGCTTGATCGCCGCGATGAAGCTGGCCCTGGGCGAGGACGTGAAAGATATCCGCGTCTCCGACCGGTTGACGGAAAGCGCTGTCTGCCTTGTCGCCGATGAAGGGGACATGGATATGAACCTGGAGCGGCTGTTGAAGGCGCATCAGCAAATCGAGACGCGGGCCGCCCGCATCCTCGAAATCAATCCGGGTCACACGTTGATCAAAGGGTTGGCAGCAAAGGCCAAGGC
>JAPPPC010000769.1 GCA_028817685.1 Rhodospirillaceae bacterium | reverse complement strand
ATCCGTCTCCACGCGGCAATTTCGACCAATCGCCCAGGCAACGCGCTTTCGCCGAATTTGAGCTAACGGTATATTCGTGCCGGCATACCTATCGGACAGTGCGAAACCATGGCCACCCTCGAAGAAGCCTTGAGCCAAGCCGCCGCAAGCCGGGATGCCGGCCGGCTGGATATTGCTGAAAACGTCTATCGCGCGATTCTGGCAAAGTTCCCGCAAAATACGGAAGCGCAATCTGGCCTGAATGATTTACTCGCGGCACAAGGTCGATCCGGCGGGACACTCCAGCAAACCGAAATCGAGAGCCTGATCGCCTTATACGATTCCGGAAATCTCGGCGAAGCGGCCACTCGGGCAGAAGCGCTTATCGAGAAGTTCCCGGCAGCCCTCGTCCTGCATAATGTGTTGGGCGCCGTCCAGATGGACCAAGACAAGCTGGTCGAAGCGGTGGAGACATTCCGTACCGCGCTCGCCCTCGAACCGAACGGGGCAGCCGGGCACAACAATCTCGGCATTGCCTTGAACCGGACCGGCGCGCGGGATGACGCCCGCGCGAGTTTTGAACAAGCCATCACTCTGCAGCCCGATTTCGCTGATGCGCACAAGAATCTCGGCGCGCTACAACTCGAACTCGGCAATGTTGAAGACGCGATTGCCTCCCTGAGAACCGGTGACCCGGATACGGCGGACCCCGATTCCAGTGCGTTGCTGTTGGAAGCCTACCTGCGGCAAGGCAATCGCACGGCCTTCGACATACAATTGCAACTCATCAAACTGCGACAGGACGCCATCAATATCCGGGCGGCCGCCACAGCGGCCTACGCCGCTCAGCAATTTGGTTCGAAGAATATTTACGCCTTTTGCGCCGATCCGTTCGCAAAAATGTCCTGTCTTCCTCTCCCTCCCGGGGTAGGCGCATCTGATTTGGCGGAACTCGCAGTTCTTGGAACGGACGACACGCCATCAAACGCGTTTGATGGCTCCCTGCGTGAGACGGTCGATCGCTACCGGTCCGGACTGCAGGATGAAAACAGCCTGTATTGCTGGGGTTGGCCGCAGGATTATGAAATCACGGCCCGCAGGGTCCGCCAGCCCGACGAGGATGCCCTCCATACCCGTCGCAGTTGGATGAACGGCTTCGCATTTCTAGGCGACGACGGCGCACCGACGATCGACTTCTCGTTGCGCGGCTACAATCTCCCCGTGCTGTGCGACGACACGCCGGTCGAGAGCGTTACTCTTGAGCCGGGTACCTGCGTGCTCTTCCCCGCCTCCCTGCCACACCGCGTCGCAACAATCCCCGCGGAAGGCCTTCTTTTTTCGATCGATCTTCTGCCCAAATGAATACGGCGGGTGAGAACCCGCCGTACTCGAAACGATCGCCGGAAAAATCAGTCCGCCGCTTCCGCCATCCGCATCTTCGGCATGACTTCGTTGCCGAAAATCTTAAGCTGCTCGACCATGACCTTCTCGGGCGTCCCCATGGCGGACTGGACGTTAACGTCTTCCAGACCCGGAAATTTCTCGTTCAACACGCTCAGGAAATCGACGAAGCCCTCCGGCGGGCCGCAATACCACGCACCGTTCTCGCATGCCCATTCCAGGTCTGGGATGCCCGAGTTCGGAATGCCGCCCCGTGTGCTGATCGCCTCGACTTGTTCATCGGTCAACTGACCCAGAAAGCCGAGGGGGCCGAACATCTTGGCGTGTTCCTCGTAGAACGGCGTCGCTTCCTTGATCGCCTTCTCCTTGGTTTCTGCGATATGGAAGGAAATACCCAGGCACAAATCGGTGCCCAGTTGCGATTCCTTGCCGGCGCGAAGATGCGCCTCGTGGAATTTGGTGATGTTGTTGTTCAGCAACAATGCCGAGCCGCCGCCGATGATGCCCTTGATCCCGTATTTCATCATGAAATCGAGACCGTGATCGGTCGCGCTCACAACCGGCTGCCAGCACTCGACCGGCAGGTATTTCGGCCGCGGCACCAAGGACAGCTCTTTCAGCGTATAGCCGCGATACGGCACTTCCGGTGGCAGGGTGTAATAC
>JAPPPC010000804.1 GCA_028817685.1 Rhodospirillaceae bacterium | reverse complement strand
TCGCCGCCCTCTGACGGGCCACCATCCGTGTTCTCGTCCTGCGCCGACTCGAACCCGAACTTGCATCCGGTAAGGCCGACCGCCAGCAATTCGACCATCATCGCAATTGCCGCGCCTTTATGACCGCCGAACGGTAATTGGGCGCCAGCCAATCCAGCCTCGGGGTCGGTCGTCGGATTGCCCTCGGGGTCAATGGCCCAACCTTCGGGAATATCGTGCCCGTCGCGCAGATGGATTTGGATTTCGCCGCGCGCCGACGCGCTCGACGCCTGATCGAAGATCATCGGCGGCTTGCCAGGGCGCGGCCAGCCAAAGGCCATCGGATTGGTTCCGTAAAGTTTCCGGATGCCGCCGGTATGCGCCACGAAGGACCGCGAATTGACGAAGGCGAACGCGACGAGACCGTCCTCCGCCAAAGCATCAACGTCGTACCACAGCGCTGCGAAATGGCAGGCATTCATGATCGGCATGGCCGCGATCCCCTGCGTCCGCGCCTTCTCCGCCAGCACAGGGCGGCCGGCAGCCATTGCCGGCGCGGTAAACCCGTGATGGCCATCGACCCGGATCACCCCTGGGGCATCGTCATGCAGGGTCGGTGTGACCTTGCCGTCGATGCGGCCGCTGCGCGAACTGGAACAGTAACCGGGCATCCGAAACAGGCCGTGCGACTTGCAGCCATCCTGCTCCGCCGTCGTCATGACATCGGCGATGACAGCGGCGTTTTCTTCCGAGATACCGGACTTCGTGAGGCCGCGCATCGCAGTGTCGCGGACCTCTTCCAACGTTAGGCGGACATCACTCACCAGCTGTTCCTCAATTCACGCAGTTTCAAAAAGACGGTTTTCGGATCGACTTCATCCGGCAGGTCGGAGAACTCTTCGCGCAGCCGCGCGATCACTGTCGGGCTGTGCAGCCGAAAAAAGGTATTGATCTCCTTCTCCATCGCCAAAGTCGACACCAGAGCCGCGTTCGGATCCTGATCTCCAATGTCATCGAGCAACGTTTTGGCCCGCTCATTATCCGGTTCTCGGTCCAATGTGAATTCGAGATTGTTCACCATGTAATCGTGTCCCGGGTAGATCAGCGTGTCGTCCGGCAGATTGGCCAGTTGCGTCGCAAATGTGTGGTACAGCTCATTCGGGTGGCCGCCATTGTGGCAATTGCCCGCGCCGGCATTGAACAGCGTATCGCCGCAGAACAGCGCCGGCTGCGCTGTCCGGGACATCATGCAGACATGCGCCATGGTATGGCCTGGGGTGTCGAGGCATTCCAATTCAACGGTCTTACCGACCTTGATAACGTCGCCCGCACCCAGGCCCCGATCCATGTTGGGAATTTTTGCCTTCGCGTTGGCGTGCGCCAGAATTTTCGCGCCGGTTGCCGCAACCACGTCATCGTTGCCACCGGTATGGTCGCCATGTTCATGCGTATTCAGAATTTGCGTAATCTGCCAGCCATTCTTCTTCGCGGCGGTCAGGCACTTTTCATGATCCAAGGGATCCACAGCCATGGCTTCCCCCGTATCGGGACAAACGATTAAATAATTGAAATTGCGGTACGCATTTGCGGTCCAGATTTGCTCGACGATCACGTTTCGTCTCCCCTGTTGCGGTTTATCCGATGTTAACCCGCCTGCCGCTGCTGGACGAGTGCTCACGAACCTATGAATGGTAATTTATACCCCAGCAACCAAGATTGTTACGCATGTATAGACCTGAAAAAATTCGATCGGCATTCCGCACAGCGACGATGCTGGTCATTGCGATCGGCGTGAGCGGGTTCGGCGGCGTCGAGTCCTTGTTCGCCCCGAAGGCGGAACTTTGGGAAAAATGGACGGCGCACCAGTCCGACTCGACCGAGACTGTCGACCACACTGCCTGGGATACCTTCCTAAAAACCTATGTCAGCGAGCATGATGACGGCGTGAATCGGGTTGCCTATGGCGACGTCGACGACGCCGACAAAGAAGCGCTGGACCGCTACATCCGATCCATGGCTTCAGTTTCCGTGGAATCGCTGTCCCGCGACGAACAGCTCGCCTAT
>JAPPPC010000639.1 GCA_028817685.1 Rhodospirillaceae bacterium | reverse complement strand
GTGCTGGCGAAGCTCGACGCGGTCGGGCTCGCGGACGACACACGCGTCATCTACACCAGCGACCATGGCGACAATCTGGGCGCCCGCGGGTTGTGGGGCAAATCGAACCAGTACGAGGAATCCGCCGGCGTCCCGATGATCATGGCCGGGCCGGACATTCCTGTGGGACAAATCCGTACGACACCGGTCAGCCATGTGGATTGCCACCAGTCGGTCTTCCACAGCACCGGCGCCGAGATGGCGGCGGACGACCGCACCGGCCGGTCCCTGTTCGACATCGTCGGGGAACCGGACGACGCCGAGCGCATTGTGCTGAGCCAATATCACGCGGTCGGTGCCGTTACCGGCGCCTTCATGCTGCGGCAGGGCAGCTGGAAATACGTCCACTATGTGGGATTGCCGCCGGAGCTGTTCGATCTCGCGAACGATCCGGAGGAGATGACCGACCTGGGCCAGAACCCTGCGCAAGCCGATCGTATCGCGGCGTTCGAGCGGGCACTGCGCGGTATGCTGGATCCGGAAGCGGTCGATGCCAGCGCCAAGGCTAGCCAACGCGCCCTGGTCGAAAAACATGGCGGGCGCGAAGCGATCCTGAAGAAAGGCGGCTTCGGCGCGACCCCGGCGCCGGGGGAAGAACCGGTCTTTGAATCATCCGAGGAGGCAGCGACGTGAAGACCCTGACCGAGGAACAGCGTATCAAGTGGGCGACAGACGGCTACATACAGCTCGAAGGCGCCTTGAATCCCGACGAGGTCGCGTTCTTCAGTGACAAGCTGGACGAGGTCCGCCAGCTGCCGGGCTTCGAACCGCGGCCGGACGAATTGCAGCGCGGCCATTATAAATGGCTCGACCATGCCGACGATCTCGATCCGGAAGGCTTCATGGACCGGCGCGATCTGCTGACCTACGACCAGGCCTTCATCGACCTGATCGACCATCCCGGCGTGTTCGACCTGATCGTCGATATCATGGGCCCGTGGATCCTGTTCAGCATGTCGCAGGCAATCGTCCGGGCCGCGACCAACACCTTCCCCGGCTACACACATACCGACGGCGGCGAGGCGCTGCGCCGCATTCGCGTGACCGAGACCAGCCGCCCGCTTGCCATGAAGGCGATGTACCTGCTGAACGACGTCAACAGCGAGGACAGCGGCAATTTCACCGTCTTCCCGGGTAGCCATTTGCGTCCCTTCCCGGAGGACAATTCGCAGCTCAATCCGCACACGCCGGGCGCCGTGCAGCTCACCGGCAAGGCGGGCGACGCCTATCTGTTCAGCCATGCGCTGTGGCACGGTCCGGCCCCAAACCACTCCAACCGGGCGCGCAAAACCCTGCTCTACAATTACTGCCAGATGTTCGTACGTTGGTACGACTTCGATTCCATCTCGAAGGTGGCCGACCAGTGCACGCCGCGGCAGCGCCGGCTGCTCGGCGATCTCGGCTACGACTTCCGGCCGGGCTCCTATTTTTACGCCCCGCTCGATCAGGAAGAAATCATCTACGGCAGCGCGGCATAGATGAACCTCGACCTCAACGGCAAGGTTGCCGTCGTCACCGGCGGCAGCAAGGGCATCGGCTACGCGGCCGCGCATCTGCTGGCGCGCGAGGGCGCAACGATGGTCATTGCGGCGCGGCGCGAGTCGGCGCTGGCCGAGGCCGCCGCCGAGATCGAACGCGAGACCGGGAAATCCGTCGACACCTTCGCGATGGATGTCGCCGAAATCGCCGATCTCGACCGCTTCACCGGCTGGCTGAAAGACCGCTACGGCCGCGCCGATATCCTGATCAACAATGCCGGAACCGGCACCTACAAGCCGTTTCTGGAGGTCACCGACGACGAGCTGCAATACGGCATGGCGATCAATTTCTTCGCCCAGTTCCGCCTGTCGCAGCGCCTGGTGCCGATGATGATCAAAGCGGGCGGCGGTGCGATCGTGAATGTCGCCGGACGCACGGCTTATCAAACGGCCAACCCGCCGGGCTCCACCTGCACCGGCCCCGCCAAGGCCGCCGAACTGCGATTCCCGGCGGCCCTCGCCGCCGC
>JAPPPC010000581.1 GCA_028817685.1 Rhodospirillaceae bacterium | reverse complement strand
GGGTGAAGATGCTGTTGACCAGCGGCTTGCCGAACTCGGTATCCTTGGAAAACTCCGCGTCCAGATGCAGCGGCTGCGCATTGTGGGTCAGCGCGGTGAACAGCACATTGTCCATTTCGGTAACCGTGCGGGTGAGGTCGTGCTCGAACACCTGTCCGATCTCGAATTCCTCAAAATACAGCCCTGCCATGGTTTCTTACTCCCTGTAAAAATCTAACAAACGTTCGATTATCTACCTATCGCCCACCGCCCGCCGATGCAAGCTTAGACCGAGCCGTTGCCGACGCTCATCCCGCCGCAGACATAGAGCACCTGCCCCGTCACGTAGGACGCATCCTCGGACAGCAAAAAGGCGATCGGCCCGGCAATCTCTTCCGGCTCGCCGCCGCGCTGCAACGGCACGTTGCGCATCACCGCGGCCAGCTTGTCGGAGCCTTCCGGATGGTTGCGCTTGAACAGTTCCGTCGCGACCGGTCCAGGGGCCACCGCATTCACCGTGATCCCGTGTTCCGCCAGCTCCAGCGCCCAGGTGCGGGTGTAGCCGATGGTGCCCGCCTTGGCCGCGGCGTAGGCGGTGCGCTCCTCCTTGCCCAGCACCGCACGGCTGGAGATGTTGACGATCCGCCCCTTGCCCTTCGCCTTCATCGACGGCAGGCAGGCCTGTGTGCATTGCAGGGTGGCACTGAGATTGACCGCGATGACACTGTCGAAGGTCTCGAAATCCGTATCCTCCAGCGTCTGCGGCGAGGAAAAGCCGGCATTGTTGACCAGATTGTCGATCGCGTATTCCGCCGTGATTTCCGCCAGCGCCTCCGCCGTCGCGGCGCGGTCGGTCAGGTCAACGGCATAGAACGGTCCCGGCGCGTCGTTCGGCGTGGTGCGCGCGATACCGATCACCAGATGCCCGTCCGCCGCCAGCCGTTCGGCGGTCGCCTTGCCGATGCCCTTCGAGGTTCCCGTCACCAACGTTACCGGCTGTGTCATGGTCGTTCCTTTGTGCGTGTGTGAACTTCGTTGCAGTAGAGCATCGTAGGCACGGTCGATAAAGCCAATGGAACGTGCGCCGCTTCGTCGTTAGGCTTCGCCGAGACCTGGGAGGGAGTGGCATGAAAATTCAACTGTTGGGCACCGGGACCCCGACGCCGTCCTTGAAGCGTATGAGCTCCGGCTATCTGGTCACCGTCGGCGACGACACGATCCTGTTCGACCACGGGACCGGTGCGCATCACCGTTATCTGGAAACCGGCCGGAAGCCGACCGACGTCACCCATCTGTTCCTGACGCATCTGCATTACGATCATTGCATCGATTACGCCCGGCTGGTGCTGACGCGGTGGGACCAGGGACGCCACGACCTACCGGAGCTAAAGGTCTACGGGCCGGCGGGGACGGCGGAGATGACGGAGCGGCTGTTCTCCGAGACCGGCGCCTTCAATCTGGACCTGGTGGCGCGGACCAGCCACGAGGGCAGCCTGGCGTTTTTCCAGGCCCGCGGCGGCACCCTGCCCCGCCCACGGGCGAAACCGGTCGTGCAGGAACTGCGCAGCGGCGACACGGTGGACGGCACGGGCTGGACCGTCAGCGCGCAAAGCGTCCTGCACCAGCAACCCTATCTGCACTGCTTCGGCTACCGGATCGATACGCCAGAAGGTTCGCTCGCCTATTCCGGCGACAGCGGCCCCTGCAAAGGCATGGAGGTGCTGGCGCAGGATTGCGACGTGATGATCCACATGACCCATTACATTTCCGGCACGCAATTGAACCCGATCAACGCCAAGACCTCGTCCGGTCACATGGAAGTCGCGACACTGGCGGCGAAGGCGAATGTGAAAACCGTCGTGGTCAGCCACGTCACCGAACAGATGGACGTGCCCGGCGTGCGCGAGCGGCTGATCAACGAGATGGCGGCGGTCTATTCCGGCAACATCATCTGGGGCGAGGATCTGATGGAAATTCCCGTCGACGACCCGCGTCCAGCGAAACTGCTCTGAAGCCCGATTTGCGCCGCCGTTGGACGAATGGCTAGGCTGGAGGCCTCATTTCCGTC
>JAPPPC010000880.1 GCA_028817685.1 Rhodospirillaceae bacterium | reverse complement strand
CATCGAAACCATCATGTCGCGCGTGCCACTTGACAAGGTTCTGAACACCGGACGGTTCGACCATGACAAGGCGCAGGAACATCCGCTCTGGTTCAAGGAACTATACGACTTCGCCGATCACGCGCCCGAGACGGAAGAATACGGCGTCAGTAGCTTTGTTTATCGGGCGCGTCGGCCCTTCCATCCGGAAAAATTCCACGCCTTTATCAACTCCCCTTGGCCGGGCGTTATTCGTGCGAAAGGGCATTTCTGGCTGGCTACCCGTCCGGAATGGGTTGGCGAGCTGAGCCAGGCTGGCGCCCTCGTCCGCAATGAGGCGATGGGCATCTGGTGGTCCAGCATACCCAGGGAGCGATGGCCGGATCATCCGGAGTGGCGCCAGCATATGGAAGATACGTGGGACGAGGTCTACGGAGACCGGCGCCAGGAAATCGTCTTCATCGGCACCGATATGGATGAGGCTACGATCCGCAACCTCCTCGACGCCTGCCTTGTCGGCGACGCCAAGGCCAAGGCCATGCAGCCCGCGGCCTGGAAAAAGCTGAAGGACCCGTTCCCGGTCTGGAAGCGGGCGGAGCCGTCATGATCGCGCCGTTGTTCTCCGCAGACGGCGCGTTTGTCAGCGCACAATCCGCGTTCGGCGCGGGCATCGAGAGCTGTGCCTCTGCCGACGGGCTGTCCGCTTTCAATGGGAGTGGTACCGAGCTCGTCATCTGGCAGCGCACACTTCCCCGGCAGTTTCGGGCCTGGCTTGAAGATTTGGACCCTTCGGCCCTACCTCATGAACGGTTTCTCGTCCGCCCGAGTGAAGCACGATGTGCGGTGGAAACGGTTTTGACCGAAAGCGGTATGCCTGACGGCGATATGCGCGCCCTGCTCGTCGACGACATCGACGATCTCGTCTCGCGTTTCGCCGAGATCACTCATAGTGAGTTCGTCGATGTGCGATTGGAGCGCATCAGCCACGATTCCTGTTGGAAGTTCCATCGCGACAATGTGGCGGCCCGCCTACTGGCAACCTATCGCGGCTCGGCGACCCAATGGATCCAACCGTCACACGCTGAACAGGCTATGCATGAACAGAAAGACTACAACGGCCCGATAGAGACACTGCAGAGCAACGACGTGGCCATCTTCAAGGGGCGCGCCGCGGCTTCGGGCAGCGGAATCGTGCACCGGTCACCACCCATCGCAGGCACCGGGCAAACGCGATTGCTCCTTTGCCTGAACCAGCGTTCCGAAATTTCGCCGGCGCCGTGGCCGACAAACCAAGGGGACAAGGCGCAGCTCTTCGCGCCGCCCGGATTTCCGACGGGTCGTCGATAGTTTCTTCGAGCTCAAAGGGCTGTCGGTGCCAGGTGGCCGGGTCATCAAGGTCAATCGCTATTGTCGACGGACGCCGAAGGCACCTATAGGGGTCAGCTTCTGTTCCGGCGCGCTGACAGGTCCAGCAGATTCTCGACGACCAGGTCCGCGAAGGCGACGGCGCGTTCGCTGCGGGATTGCCGGGCTGGGTAGATCAGCTTCAAATCATACTGGATCGCCAGCGCGAATTTGCGGATCGCGACCGGTCCGCCCTTCTGCGAACTGGCGGTGATGGGATCGAGGATCGCCGCGCCCAGCCCTTGTGCCACCAGCGCGTATAAGGGGCCGCTGTTCGACGATTCAAGCAGGACGTCCAGGTCGGACGCGACCTCGGACAAGGCGCTCATGATACGGCGGTGCTGGTGGCTCGCCTGCGAGACCATCAGCAGCGGGATGCTCGTCAGGTCCTGCGGCGTGATGACCGTTTTGCGGGCCAGCTTGTGCCCGGCCGGCAGGGCGCAGACGAAATCGAGATGCGGCAACGCTTCGGTCTCGACGCCGGGTGCCCCGTCCGGCACATCGGCGATGCCAAGATCGTATTGGCGCCGGGCGACCGAGTCGCGCACATCCGCCGATTGCAGGACATTGAGGGTCAGGCGGATCTCGGGCCAGGTGTCGCTGAACCGGCGAATCACCGCGGGCAGGCAATGGAGGGCGGGGCCGCCGGATGACGCGACGTCCACAACG
>JAPPPC010000826.1 GCA_028817685.1 Rhodospirillaceae bacterium | reverse complement strand
CATCGTCAATCCGCTGCCGATCCCGGACATCGCCCAAATAGGGTCGCTTCTCGAGCGTGGGGTGCTCTCGGGTGATCGCCATGTCGATCTCGTAGAGCAGATATTCCGCGCTGTCGAACAGCACCAACGTTTCGGGACCGATATCGGCGATTTGCCGGACCAGTTCCGAGCCGATCGTGCCACCGGCGCCGGTTATCAGGACCCGGCGGTTCCTGACCAGGGTCTGCATCGCATCGCGGTCCAAGACGGTGCGAGGCCGGCCCAGCAGATCTTCCACGGCGACCGGGCGGATCGCCGTCGGGTCGTTCATGCCATCGCGCAGTTCGGCGAGACGCGGAAGCCGGCCCAGGCTCATGCCGTGCCCGTCGGCGAATGTCAGCAGATCGCGGACCTGCTCGCCGTCGATGTCATCATGGGTCAAAATCAAGCGTTGCGGTGTTGTTTTCAACTGCCGCTCGACAATGTCTTCGATGTCCTCCAGCCGCCCGAGCACGGGGACACCATGGATTTCGCGGCCGACACGACCACCGGTCTCGTCGATGACACCGAGCAGCCGGTACGCGGCGGCCTTGTCGCGGCTTTGTTCCCGGATGAACAATTCGGCGGAATCGCCGGCGCCGATAAGAAGCGCAGGCACGCGTGTCGCGCTGCTGGCTTCCAGCACATGTTCCAGGCGTCGGTCCTTGAAAATGCGGTAGAGGAAGCGCGGGCCGCCCAGCAGCACCAGCAGCACGAACCAATTGATCAGCGGCAGCGACCGGGGGAAGTCCTGCAGGCGGGAGGCCAGGAACAGCAGGGGCAGGAAGATCAAGACGACGAGCGTGACCGCCTTGATGATCGCCAGCAAATCGTTCAGCGAGGCGTAGCGCCATACGCCGCGATACATATTGGCCAGCCAGAACACCACGGCGGCGACCGCGGTGAAAAGTACCATCCCCTCAAACAGGAATGAGGCGGCGAAATAGGACAGCTCCCCACCGACGCGCAGGTAAAGCGATAGCGGAAACGATATCGCCGCCATGCAGACATCGTGAAGATAGGCGACGCGTGCGCGGTTCGACTTGAAGGCGGGGATGCTGGCCATGTTCGGGCCTTATTAATCTCCTGGCATATCAGACGCAAGCGCACAGCGGTGCGGTCTTTTCAAGGGGCTCCGGCGGGGTGTTCAGCCGGTCCGCACCGCTGTGGCAACTTAGCGGGAAAGCCAGCCGAGAAAAACGATGACCGTGGCCGCAGCAATCGCCAGGGCGAGCCAAGGCGCGGCGATGGAAAGGACGGCGAGGCCGATCAGAACCACGTTACACAGTGCCACACCAATGCTGACGACGGCGTGGCTGCGGCCGTTCTGGACGGCTCGCTGGTAGAAATGCTCGCGGTGGGCGTGCCAGACTTTCTCGCCGCGCAATCCCCTTCGCGTCAATGTGATCGTGGCGTCGGCCAGATAATAGAGCGGCAGGATCGCCGCCGCGGCCCAGGCGCCGCTGCTCGCCAAATTCAGCAGCAGCCAGCCGAGCAGGAAGCCGAGCGGGACGCTGCCGACATCGCCCAAAAACACCTTCGCGGGGTGCCAGTTCCAGCATAGGAAACCGATGGCCCCGGCGGCGATGGTCGCGGCCAGCCGCGGATCGATGCCCGCTGCCGGAGCCTGTATGGCCACGATCGCGATGCCCGCGCCGATGGCGGCAGCTTCGACACCGGAAATGCCGTCGATGCCATCCATGAAGTTGAACAGATTTATGAACCAGATCCAGATCAACCCCGCCAAAATGAGATCGAGGTATTCCGGAACAATACCCTGGAAAATAGGTGATTTTCCGTGCAACCACAGCATCGCCGGCAGAATTGCGACGATCTGCGCGATCAGCCTTATCCCCGGAGACAGGGACTTCAGATCGTCGACCCAGGAGACACAGGCGAGCAAAATCACCGCGGCGATGATCGTGAAAACCTGCAGCTGGCTTTCCGGTGATGCCAAGACACCCCAGGTGAGGACAAGGATGGCGACCACGGCGATACCACCGCCGCGTGGCGTCAATTCGGTGTGGCTGGAGCG
>JAPPPC010000592.1 GCA_028817685.1 Rhodospirillaceae bacterium | reverse complement strand
TGACATCGATATTGACATTCCCTACCGCGGCGCATTCGCCGGCCGGCCCGAATATCGGAAACTTATGCGACCAAGTCCGCCGCGTGATGCCGTCCGGGAAGGCTGCGACGCGTTCTTGAACCTGAGAGACGCCCTCGGCCGCAATCGATCTCTCATGGGCCATCACCTTGTCGGCGACCTCGTCCGGGAAGAAATCGTGCGCCGTTTTGCCGATGCAGTCTTCTCCCGGCGCGATCCGCAGCCAGGCCCGGAAGGTTTTGTTGACCATCAGATAACGCCCGTCGATATCCTTCAAGACGATCGCGGCGGGGAAGTTATCGAGGACGGCGCGGAAACGCTGCTCGATTTCGATATGCTGGCGCTCGACCCTTTTCCGTTCGGTGATGTCCTGCGCCATGCCAAAGAAACCGCGAACCTGGCTGTCGGGACCGAAATCGGGCACGCTCGTCATCTGAATGTCGCGGGTGACGCCGTCGGGATAATCCGCCGTCGTCTCCATGCTTTTCACTTTGCCGGCGAGCGTTTGTTCGACAATGCGCTGGAAGCCGGGGAAGGGCGTTTCCCGTACCTCTTCAATCTTGCGTCCGATCAGCGCGTCGGGTGTCGACGCGTTCCACTCGGCGTGGGTTTTGTTGGCCAGCACATAGCGAAGGTCGGCGTCGAAATAGCCGATGGATATGGGCAGGGAGTCGATGACCAGGCGCAGCTGCTGCTCGCTCTGTCGGACGGCTTCTTCCGCACGCCGGCGCGCCGTGACGTTGGCCGAAATGGTGCCGACCCCCATCAGCTCCCCGTCCGCGTCATAGGCGGGAAACTTGGTTACGGCGCGGGTCGTAATATTGCCGTCCTCGTCTTCCCATGACCGCTCCCGGGTGACCGGTATCCCGCGGTCGATCGCCTCCTTGTCGTGCGCATCGACGACATCGCCGGGTGTCGGGCCCTGCAATTCATTGACGGTCTTTCCGATCGCATGGTCGACGGTGGTGTCGAAGCGCCCGGCGAAGGCCTCGTTGACCAGCAGATACCGTCCTTCGAGGTCCTTCAGGCTTATCAGCGATGGGTAGTTGTCGATGATGGCGCGGAAGCTCGCTTCGGACGTCCGCAGCTTCGCCTCGGCATCCAACTGGGCTGTCGCTTGGTCGCCATCAGCGTCGACAGGGTGCAGGTCCGTACGGTTTGGTCCCGATTCAGCATTACTCAGCAAGGCTTGAACACGGGCTTCGCTCGCCGCGAGCGCCCGCTCGGCCGCGTCTCTTTCCCCTTCCAGATTGAGGCGGTCGAAGCACCGGTCGAGCGCAGCGTCCAGCCGGTCTGGATCGACCGGTTTGGCGAGGACGTCGAAGGCCCCGGCGCGCAGAGCTTGAACGGCGAAAGCGTTATCCGGCCGTGCGCTCAGCACGATGCAGAGGATCTTCGGACAGATTTCGCGCAGCGCGGAGATCAGTTCGGTACCGTCCCGGTCTCCGTTCCTAGAACCGAGCAGAGCGACGTGGGCGGGAGACGAAGCAAGCTCGGCGCGCGCTTCTTGCGAGGTGGCGCTCACCCGCAGGTCATAGCCAAACCCGTCCAGTGCCGCCGCCAGCGCATCCGCGGCAAGCCGATCGTCGTCGACGATCAGAACTTTTTTAGCGTCCGGCGCGTCGGCAGCCTGCGCCTGGTTCCCGGACAACAACAATACGCAGCCCCCGCCGTGATTCTTAGACCACCGGATAGTCGGCGATCCTGGTTAATGTTCCGCTAATTCAATCAAATAAAGATAAAAAATTTGTAGCTAGCCTTTAAATTGTTCGGGGCGCTTTTTTCGTCTGTTCTCAGACGTTTGATCACCTTGGCCTGATGGTCTAGCGTCCACCGGCATGAAACGGGAGAGGTTGCCGTGTCGGAATCAGTGCGCTGTGTGATCCTTCGAGGGGGAACGAGCAAGGGTGTTTATCTGCGGGCGTCCGATCTGCCGGCCGATCCGACGCTTCGCGAAAATGCGATCCTGTCGATATTCGGGTCGCCGGATAAACGGCAGATCGACGGTCTCGGCGGGGCGGACCCTCTGACCAGC
>JAPPPC010000465.1 GCA_028817685.1 Rhodospirillaceae bacterium | reverse complement strand
GAAAGGCGCCGACGCCTTCTTCGGCCTGTCGGTCAAGGGCGCGGTGACGCAGGAGATGGTGAAGTCGATGGCGGACAAGCCGCTGATCTTCGCCATGGCCAACCCGGATCCGGAGATCACGCCGGAAGACGCGCGCGCCGCGCGGTCCGACGCCATCATCGCCACCGGCCGGTCCGACTATCCGAACCAGATCAACAATGTGCTGGGTTTCCCCTACATCTTCCGCGGCGCGCTGGATGTGCGCGCGTCGGAAATCAACGACGCGATGAAGATCGCCGCCGCCAACGCCCTGGCCGAGCTGGCGCGCGAGGACGTGCCGGACGAGGTCGATGCGGCCTATGGCGGCGCGCGCATGAGCTACGGTCCCGACTATCTGATCCCGGTGCCGTTCGATCCACGGCTGATCACCGCGGTGCCCGCCGCTGTCGCCCAGGCGGCGATGGATAGTGGCGTGGCGAAGCGGCCGATCGCCGATATGGAGGCCTATCGCAGCGAACTGACCGCCCGGCTCGATCCGCTGGCACCGACCATGAATTTCATCTTTGAGAAACTGCGCGCCAATCCGCGCCGCACCGTCTTCGCCGAAGGCGAGGAGGATCGCGTGATCCGCGCCGCCATGGCTTATCGCGACCGCGGCTACGGCACCCCGGTCCTGATCGGCCGGAACGAGGAAGTCACGGAGAAGATGAAGGAGATGGGGATCGAGGACACCAGCGGCCTCGAAATCCACAATGCCCGGCGATCGTCGGTCAATCGGAAATACACCGACTTTCTCTATGAGCGCATGCAGCGCCAAGGCCTGATCTATCGCGACTGCCAACGCTTGGTGAACCGGGACCGGAACGTCTTCGCCGCCTGCATGGTCGCCTGCGGCGATGCCGACGAGATGGTGACGGGCGCGACGCGCAGCTTCGCCGTCGCCTATGAAGACGTCATGCGCGTCTTCGATCCGAAACCCGGCTCGCGCGTCATCGGCCTGCAGATCGTTATCGTCCGTGGCCAGACCATCTTCATCGCCGACACCCGCGTGCATGAAATGCCGGATGCCGAAACGCTGGCCGATATTGCCACGCAAAGCGCGGATTACGCCCGCCAGTTCGGCCACGAACCGCGCGTCGCGCTGCTGTCCTATTCCAATTTCGGCCAGCCCCTGGCGCCGAATACGGAGCGGGTGCGCGAGGCGGTGAAGATCCTCGATGGGCGCGACGTCGATTTCGAATATGACGGCGAGATGGCCGCCGACACCGCCCTCGACCCGGCGCTGCGTGAGCGGCTCTACCCGTTCTGCCGCCTGTCGGGCCCGGCCAATGTGCTGGTCATGCCAGCCCTGCACAGCGCCAGCATCGCGGCCAAGCTGCTGCAACAACTCGGCGGCGGCTCCGCCCTGGGGCCGATGATGCACGGCATCGAAAAGCCGGTGCAGATCGTCCAGATGGGGGCGACCGCCCAAGATTTGCTGACCGCAGCCGGCATTGCCGCATACGAGTCTATCGATTAGACGGTTTGGGGCAGGCGTGCGGATGATTGGCAGGCCGACACCGCGTCGCAAAGCACCGGCGCCGAGAGGGCTTCCCGCACAAAGATGAAGGTGAGACCGTTCTCTCGTTCAGGCGACGCATCGCGCGCGTCGGTCAATTCGATGCGGTTGCCGACCAATTGGACGAGAGTAGATTTTTCCGGTGTATCGTCGAACCGGACCCAACCCTTGCATCGCAATAGCGGGCCGCTTTGCGATCGTAACAGGGCGAGAAACCGCGCCCGGTCAAGCAGAACGGCCTGCTTCCAGGATGCCGTCGCGAATTGATGATCGTGTGTCTCCGGTGCTGAAACGCTTTCGTTCCGGTTCGTGTTCGCACCGAGAATGACGTCCCACCGAAACGCCGTATCGCTGTTGTGCAGGATGGGTATATCGGGATGGTCGCGGCGCAACCGGTCCGCTGTCCGCGCCACTTGCGCGGTGTCCGCTAGGTCGGTTTTGGTCAGTAACAAAAGGTCGGCGGCCCCCAATTGCCGCCGAACCGTCGCGCCGACGAAACGGTCCGTCATGTGGGACC
>JAPPPC010000692.1 GCA_028817685.1 Rhodospirillaceae bacterium | reverse complement strand
GCTGATCGACGCTAAAATTCACACCGAAGGAGCCGGGGCATCGCCGCTCGCCGCGGTGCTCGGCGTTATCGTCACGATGGGGTCGATTTCCGAGCCGCCCGAGATTCTCGGCGGGCTGATCGCCGCCGCGCTGGTCGGGACCTTCCTCGGTATTCTGTTGTGCTACGGCTTCTTCGGCCCTATGGCCGCGTCGGTGAAGAACATCGCGGAGGATGAGCACGCCTATTTCATCTGTATGAAGGCCGGCATTCTGGCCTATCTGCAAGGCTATGCGCCGGCGGTGACCGTCGAATTCGCGCGCAAGGTGCTGCAGTCGCATCAGCGGCCAACCTTCGCCGAACTGGAAGAAGCCTGCGGTGAGCTGCCGCCCGTGTAGCGCCGCGCGAGGAGGCGGTTGATCGACCACGATGTCCGACGAAGAAGCCCTAGAACCGTTAATTCTCAAGAAGAAGCTGAAGGGCGATGATGGCGCCCATGGCGGCGCGTGGAAGGTCGCCTATGCGGACTTCGTGACCGCGATGATGGCGTTTTTCCTGTTGCTATGGCTTTTGAACGCCACCACCAGCGATCAGAAACAGGGCCTGTCGGACTATTTTCAACCGCAAACGATTACCACCGGCAACCAGCGGCGATGGCGGGCTGATGGGCGGCCTGGCGGTCGCGGCGATCGGCAATCTGCGGTCCGCCGGTTCGCCGCCGACGGTGACGATCCCGATCCCTTCGGCAGGCGGCCCGAAGGAGCGACAGGGTAAGGGGGAAGCCGCGCTGACCTCCGATTCCCCGAACCCGGGCAGCACAAATTTCGAAGCGAGACAGCGTGAAGAGCAGGCGTTCCAGCAGGCGCAGGCCGATTTACGCCTCGCCGTTGAACAGAGCAGCGAGCTGAGCGAATTCCAGGACAGCCTGCTGATCGACGAAACCCCGGAAGGTCTGCGCACCCAGCTCATCGACCGGGAAAGGGTGACGATGTTCAAACCCGGCAGCGCAGAGCTCACCCCGTATTTCGAAGCGTTGCTGCAGATCGTTGGCCGCATCATCGTGCGCTTCCCCAATCCGGTTTCGATCAGCGGGCACACCGATTCAGCGCCCCTGCCGCCCGATGCCACCTATTCCAATTGGGAGCTGTCCGGCGACCGCGCCAATTCGGCGCGCCGCACGATGGTCAAGGCGGGCCTGCCGGCGGACCGCATCGCCGATGTTGTCGGCCGGGCGGACACGGAGCATTTGTTCCCGAAAGAGCCCAACGCCCCCAGCAACCGCCGGGTGAGCATCCTGTTGGTCCGAACGGCGGACAAACAATCAGAGCAATCTTCCGACGCATCGCGAGCCGGCCGGGGTCAGTGAGATGAGCGAAGAGACCGCGGAAGAAGAACGCGAAATAATCATCAAAAAGGTGAAGCCGCCGCCGCCAGCCCCCCATGGCGGCGCGTGGAAAGTCGCCTATGCGGATTTCGTGACCGCCATGATGGCGTTCTTTCTTCTGCTCTGGCTGTTGAATGCAACGGTGCAGGAGAAGCTTGAGGGCATATCCAACTACTTCCTGCCGATCGGCCAGAAAACCGGTACGAGCGGCGGTGACGGCGTTTTCGGAGGAACGTCCGCGACCGATCCCGGGCCGGTCCAAACACCATCAACCTCGGCGCAAATGGCCCCCACCGCCGAAGTCGAAACCGGTGACAAGGAAATCAAGGAGGATATTCCGGTCCCGGATTTGCAAGACGATGCGCCGAATGTCACCGACAGCAAATCGGACAACGAGGCCAAGCAGTTCAAGGCGGCCGAGGCGGCGATCCAGCAAGCGCTCGACGATATCCCTGAACTCCGCGACCTGCATGAAGCGATCAAAATCGATATCAACGACGAGGGGATGGAAGTTCAGCTCATCGACCAAAAGGACTCGGCAATGTTCAAGCCGGGCGGCGCGGAGCTGAACGAGCGGACCAAGACACTGCTGTTGCTGATCGCCAGCGTGATTGAGCGCCTGCCTAACAAGTTGAAGATATCCGGCCACACCGACTCCGAACCGTTTCGGTCGACCACCGGGAAGACGAACTGGGAATTGTCGCTCGAACGTGCCAATGCCGGCCGGCGAGAGCTCGAGGAAAACGGCATTTCCTCCAAACGGTTTGTCCGGGTCACCGGTTTCGCGGATCGCGTCCCGCTGCTCGAAGACGACCCTGCGTCCCCCCGGAATCGGCGGCTGATCATCATGCTGCAGCGGGAGGACAAGGATCGCACCGACCTACCGCCCGCCCCGCCGCGGATTTTCCGCAACGAGTAAGAGCGCTCTTGCGCGAAGCACGCATCGCCCCAATGTAAAAAGGCAGGACCAATGTGATGAAGGAGCCGAAATTGCGGGGGGAAAGCCTGCCGGAGGCATCGGACGCCAGCCTGGACTGGCCCCGGGAAAGCAGAGAACTTGATGCGGACGCCCTGTTCGACGGCGTTACCTGGCGGCGCGTCTGCGCATTCTGCATCGACTTCGCGATACTTGGTCTCGTCTTTACCGCACTTGGCGTCCTGATCGTATTTTCGATTGGGATCCTTTCCTCTTTATGGGCCCTGACGCCGCTCATCCCTATCGCCTATCACTCCTGGATGATCGCGGGCCGCCGGTCCGCCACCTGCGGCATGCAGGTCATGGGCATCGAGGTCCGGGCAACGGACGGCGCACGGCCGTCGCTCCTGCAGGCCTTCGTCATGACCGCGCTGTTCTATCTGAGCGTCACGTTCTTGACCCCTTTCATCCTGCTGATCGCTCTGTTCAACGACCGCAGCCGCTGCGTCCACGACATCCTTTCGGGAACCGCCGTCATATTGACCGATCCCGACCTTTGACCCGGTTTCATCGGGCGCGTAACATTTTGCCCGATGACCAGCCAGCGCAAACCCAGCCTGTTCACCTTTTTCCGCTCGGGGCCGATGCCCTGCCCCTATCTGCGCGGCAAAGTGGAACAGCAGCTATTCACGGACCTGTCCGGCCTGGGTGCGCAATCCCGTTACGAAATCCTCTCCCAGGGCGGTTTCCGGCGTAGCCACCACATCGCCTACAGGCCTGCCTGCCGCGGCTGCGCAGCATGCATTCCGGTCCGCGTCGTCGCGCCGGAATTCAAGCCCAGCCGCAACTGGCGCCGCGTCCTGAACAAGAACGCGGATCTGACGGTTGACGACAAAGGGACCTTCGTCAGCAACGAACAGTTCGAGCTGTTCTCGCGCTACATGCAGTCGCGGCACGATGGCGGCGACATGGCGCGTATGGATCGCAACGACTATTTCGAAATGGTCGTCTCCAGCCCCGTCGAAACCAGCATCCTGGAATACAGAAACCCGGAGGGAACGCTCGTCGCGGCCTGCCTGACAGACCGCGTCGCCGACGGGTTCTCCGCCGTTTACAGCTTTTTCGACCCAACCCTGGTTGACCGCAGCCTGGGCAGTTACGTCGTACTGTCACTCATCGAGCGGGCCTGTGCCGAGAATCTGCCATACGTCTATCTCGGCTTCTGGGTCGCGGATAGTCCGAAGATGCACTACAAAATTCGTTTTCGCCCGATCGAGGGATTCGGCCCGAACGGCTGGTGCCCCCTGCCGGAGGCAGCGATCTTGCCGGCCGATAGCGGCCCCGTTTAAGAGAACCGGTTGTTCCGCGGGAAGCCTTTCGGAGGCAGCCTGCCGGCCTGTGCCCGTTTACCGATCCAGTCACGCAGTTGGGTTTCCGTCCGCGTCCGTTCGCCGGATTTCCATTGCAACCCGTCAGCCTTGTTGAACACGACCGCATCGGAAAGACCGCCATCCTTATAGCGTTGTAGAATGACGCCACGGCCGCGGGTCATTTCCGGCAGCTCTCCGGCATCGAAAATTATCAGTTTCCGGTTTTCTCCGATAACGGCGACGGTATCGCCCTCGGCCGGCACGCAGACTTTTGCCTCATTGCTGCCAGACACGTTCAACACCTGTTTGCCGGCCCTCGTTTGCGCGAACACCTCTTTCTCGGCAACTACAAAGCCTCGCCCATCGCTCGACGCGACCAACAGTTTACGTTCGGGTTTGAAGATTTGCAGCGCCGCAATGTCGTGGTCGCTCGGCATGTCGAACATGAGGCGTAAAGGCTCACCGAACCCGCGGCCACCCGGCAACTTGTCGACCCCGATCGCGTAGAAACGCCCGTTCGTGCCGAATACCAACAGCTTGTCGGTGGTCTCGGCATGGAAGACGAAACGTTCGCCATCGCCTTCCTTGTATCGAACCTCACTGAAATCCTGGAGATGCCCCCGAGCCGCCCTGATCCAGCCCTTCTTGGAACAGACCACCGTGACCGGCTCGCGGTCGATGATGGCCTCCAGGGGAATAACGACGTCGGACGGCGGTTCGCCGATCTCGGTCCGGCGCTTGCCCAGTTCGGTCTTTTCACCGAACTTCTCGCGGATTTCGGAAATCTCCTCGCCGATCGCCGCCCAGCGCAACTTTTCATTGCCGAGCAGTTTCTTCAGGTCCGCCTTTTCCTTGGTCAGATCCTTATGCTCGGTGCGAATCTCCATCTCCTCGAGCTTGCGCAAATTGCGCAGCCGCATGTTGAGCACGGAATCGGCCTGCAGCTCTGTCAGTTTGAACTGTTTCATCAGGGCACCCTTGGCGTCGTCCTCCTCGCGGACGATACGGATGACCTCGTCCAAGTTGAGATAGGCGATCAGGTAGCCGTCGAGAATTTCCAACCGGTGCTCGATCTTGCCGAGCCGGAAGTTGGAACGCCGGATCAGAACCTCGTGCCGGTGCTCGAGAAATGCCTGCAGCACCTCTTTCAAATTCATCACGCGCGGCACCTGATCAGCGTCGAGAACGTTCATGTTGAGCGAAATACGCGTCTCAAGATCGGTCTGCCGGAACAATGACTCCATCAGCACGGACGGATCCACATTGCGGCTCTTGGGCTCCAGGACCAATCGGACTTCCGTCGTCGACTCGTCCTGAATGTCATTCAACATCGTCAATTTGCGCGCGTGCATCAGTTCGGCGATCTTTTCGATCAGCTTCGACTTTTGCACCTGATAGGGAATTTCGGTGACGACGATCCGGTAACCGCCGCCCTTCACCTTTTCGGTTTCCCATTGCGCACGAAGCCGGAACCCGCCACGGCCGGTCCTGTAGGCCTCCAGGATACTGTCCTTCGCCTCGACCAGGACACCGCCCGTCGGGAAGTCCGGCCCCGGAATCAAGTCGACCAGCTTCCCGATTGTCGCGTTCGGCCGTTTGATGAGATACAGCAAGGCAGAACAGATCTCGCCGACATTGTGCGGCGGTATGTTCGTCGCCATGCCAACCGCGATTCCCGCAGCGCCATTGGCCAATAAGTTGGGGAAGTTCGCCGGCAGGACGACCGGCTCGTCGCCTTCGCCGTCATAGGTTTCCCGAAAATCGACCGCATCCTCATCGATGCCTTCGAGCAGCGCCTTCGCCACTTCCGTGAGGCGGGCCTCGGTGTAGCGCATGGCCGCCGGGTTATCGCCGTCGATATTGCCGAAATTGCCCTGCCCGTCGACCAGCGGATAGCGCACTGCAAAGCCCTGCGCCAAACGGACCATCGCATCGTAGATCGCCGCATCGCCATGCGGGTGATACTTACCCATAACGTCGCCGACGATACGCGCGCATTTCTTGAAGCCGGATGACGGATCGAGGCGCAATTCGCGCATCGCGTAAAGCATGCGCCGGTGAACGGGCTTCAAGCCATCGCGCACATCCGGCAGCGACCGCGACATGATGGTCGACAGCGCATAGGACAGATAACGCTCGCCGAGCGCATCGGCAAAGGGAGTAGGCCGGATATCACCGACTTCGAGATGCTGGGACATATCGAACCGTTTTTACAACATCAAGGGTATTGGGAGTCTCAAACCACCCCAAATATAGTGTCAGGGCCGCGTATCGGGAAGATTCTTTTGAGCTTTGCGCTGCAGCAAACTCACAAAACGCTCGCGCGCGTCTGGCAACCGCCGTTCCTGCGGCTGGAAGACATGGCGATCGAGAAAATAGCCGGTCAGTCGTAACCCATCGAGAATGTCGCCGAAGCCGGGTTCTGCTTCCTCTTTCAGGAAAGCTGGGAGCTTCAATAGCTTGTCGCGGTAGGGCGCGCCGGCGTCGCGCGACACCGCCTGGGCACTGCGCGGCGAGACGTAAATCAAATCATCGACGACACCGGTCGCGGCGCAGGAAGACAGGTCGAGACCAAAGCCAAGCTCCCCCAGAAGCCCGAACTCCCAGAGGACATATCGCGACGCGAAAGCGTCTTTGTCGAGGTCGTGGATCAGGTGCAAGGTGTCGGAGAACAGCTGCGGATGAGCCTCCCGCTCGGCAAGGCAATTGTCCAGCGTCGCACAGAGTGACGTCAGCGCGGCCAGCCGGTCCGCGTAATCAAGCAGCCGGGCCGCGTAGCCGGTCTCCAGCTCAACGGTGTAGTTCCCTAAATGCTCTTCGAGACGCGCGCGCCATGTCACGGCCACCAGATTGCCCGGTTCCATCACGCCGCGCCGCCGGCGCGACTGCCCGCCGCGGACAAGGCCTGCATGTTGGCCATGCGCTTCGGTCAGCACCGACAGAACGACCGATGATTCGCCGTGCCGCCGCGCCGACAGCACGATACCGTGATCCGTCCATTCCATGCCCCGACATTACCCCACCCGATACCCCGCGGTTAACAAACGCGTGTCATCGGCGGCGGTGATTTCGTAATATCCGGCCAACGATATGAAACAAGCGGATGGCTATCATGAGCGACGGTCACGATCACTCACACCTTTCGGACACTGAACTGCGCGTACGCGCCCTGGAATCGCTGCTGACGGACAAAGGGTTGGTCGATCCGGCCGCCCTTGATGCAATTGTCGACCGATACGAAAACAAAGTCGGCCCGCGCAACGGCGCCAAGGTGGTCGCGCGCGCCTGGGTCGATCCGGAGTTCAAGAAATTCCTGCTGGAGGATGGCACCGCGGCGATCGGCTCGCTGGGTTATCTTGGCAGCCAAGGTGCCGACATGGTGGTCCTTGAGAACACGGACAAGGTGCACAACGTCACAGTCTGTACCTTGTGTTCCTGCTACCCCTGGCCGGTCCTGGGCTTGCCGCCGGCCTGGTACAAATCCTTCCCCTATCGCGCGCGCCTGGTGAAAGAACCCCGCGAAGTGCTGCAGGAATTCGGCCTGGAGCTGGATGACGATGTCGAAGTCCGCGTCTGGGACAGCACAGCGGAGCTGCGCTATCTGGTCCTGCCGGCGCGACCGGCGGGCACGGACAACATGTCGGAAGAAGAACTTGCCGATATCGTCACGCGGAATTCCATGATCGGCACCGAGACCGTCGCCTCGCCGGCGGGAGGCGCCTGATGGACGGTATCCATGATATGGGGGGGATGGACGGATTCGGGCCGATCCCCATCGAGCGCGACGAACCGGTCTTTCATGCGCCCTGGGAAGGCCGAGTGTACGCCATGAACACAGCGGTTGGGGTCTGGGGAAAATGGAATATCGATGCTGGCCGATATGGCATCGAGATGCTCGACCCGGCGCTCTATCTACAATCGAGCTATTACGAGCGCTGGCTGTATCGCAACGAGAATCTGCTGGTGGAACATGGCATGATTACCAGCGAAGAGTTGGCCAATGGGAAAGCGTCCGGCGGCAATCGCGAAACACCGCCGAATGCGGAGGAAATCTTCGAAAAGCAGCGGAAGAGCCGGTCTTTCCGGGTCGATGAAGATATCGCTCCCAAATTCAAACCCGGCGATGCCATCACCGTCCGCAATATCCATCCCAAGACGCACACGCGGATTCCGCGCTACGTGCGCAGCAAACGGGGCGTCATCGACCGCGACCATGGCGTGTTCATCTTTCCGGACACGCACGCACAGTTCCAAGGCACGAAGCCTCAGCATGTCTACAGCGTGATGTTCACCGCACAGGAGCTATGGGGTCCGGACGCGCCGTCCCAGGACAAGCTCTATCTCGACCTGTGGGACGACTACATGGACCCGGCATGAGCGTCCCGTCACGCGAGGAACTGCCGTCGCTCCCGCGCGACGAGGAAGGGCCGGTCTTTAAAGAGCCTTGGGAAGCGCAGGCCTTCGCCATGACATTGCGCCTTTATGACGGCGGGCACTTCACCTGGCCGGAATGGGCGGCGTGCCTGGCGGAGGAGATCGAGGCGGCGCAGCAGGCCGGCGATCCCGATCTTGGCGACACCTACTACCAACATTGGCTGAAGGCGCTGGAGAAGATCGTCGCACGCAAGGGACTGTTGAGCGCGGAGGAGCTGAGCCGCCGAAAGGACGCTTGGGACCGTGCCGCGCATGCGACGCCGCATGGCGAGCCGATCGAACTGGGTCCCGACGACTGACGGTCAGGCTTCGACCTTACGCAGGAAGGTCCGCTGCTCGGACTGAATGAACTGTTCGCGGTCCGCAAGGGCGAAGTTCGCCGCGCCCGCATCGTCCGCTTTCAACCGCGCCCTATACGCCTCGTAGGATGCCAGACTATCGAACGATATCAGCGCGTAGGCGATGTCGTTGGTGCCTTCGTGCGGCATCCAGTACCCGAGCAGTTCACCGCCATTGGCAGGGATAATGCTGTGCCAGCGGCGCGCATATTCCTCGAACAGGTCGCGCTTGAAAGGGTCTATGCGGTATCGAATGAACACGGTAATGGTCATGGTGTCGGTCTCCCTCGCTGTTTCGAGGAAAATACCGGTCACATGCAGCGCCCTGCTTCGACCGCAACCGAAGTGTCATCGCCGCGCCGCTTGACCCAAGGCGCCACCGTGACATTATCCATGCAATGACGAGTCCAAGAGGAGGCCGATATGGCACAGCTAGCCGCCACCGAAACTTTGCATGGCGACAATCCGGCACATGAAGCCCGTCTGCTTATCCGCAACGGCGGCCATAAAGGCCACACAGCCGGCATGGCGCCCGGTTATGTCCAGGCGAATCTGGCGGTCATGCCGAAGGCTTACGCGCAG
>JAPPPC010000395.1 GCA_028817685.1 Rhodospirillaceae bacterium | reverse complement strand
ATCTAGTAAAGGCTGGTCTGCGGTCAGCCGAATGATTCCGTTATGATGCTGCTCGGGTCGATGCCGCGTGCCTCGAGATCCAATTGAAGATCGGCCATGAATTTCGTCGGGCCGCAGATCAGGAAATGGGCCTCCTGCTCGCCGGCCAAGCGGGTCAACAAGGCTCCATCGATATGCCCGACGCTGTCGTAATCGAGGCCTGCCTCGTCATCCGGCCGGGGCCGGCTGTAGACGACATGCTGGCTGGTCCGGGGATGTTTGCTGACAAGGGCGCGTGCTTCCCGGGCGAACGGGTGATGGTCGCCGTCGCGGGCGCCATGAACGAACCGGACCGTCCGCGCATCGCGGGAGTCAGTGAGCGCGTGCAGCATGCTCATCATCGGCGTGGTTCCGACACCGGCGCTGACCAGGATGAGCGGCCTATCGTCACTGGGCAGAATGAAATGGCCCGATGGGTGGCGCGCTTCGATAAAGGCTCCTGGCTCGATATGGTCGTGCAGCAGGTTTGACGCCAAACCGTTGGGCTCCCGTTTTACCGAGATGCGGTATCGATCTCCCCCCGAAGGCCCGGAGAGCGAATAGGTACGTTCGATCTTCTGGGACGTATCAGGCAATGACAGCTCAATGGGTAAGTGCTGGCCGGCTTCGAAGCTGGGCAGGGTGCCGCCATCGCGTGCCTCGAAGACGAAGGAGGTGACATCGGCGCTTTCCGGATGCTTTTCGACGAGACGCAAGGTGCGCACGAACGACGCGTCCGAATCCCAGCGCAAGGCCACCGCGGATGGCAAAGCGACGATCTCTTCGATGTCCATCGCGACGAGTCGCCGGGCGCCGGGCACGTTTGCGACGGCTTCCGATTCCCAATCGATTGTGGCTGTACCCGTAATTTGCAGCAGGCTGCCGCTCTCGAAATCGACGAAAAGCAGACCGATACGGGGGTCGAGGACCAGATTGCCCATGGTGTTGAGGTGATTGTTGCCGGCGTAGTCCGGGAAGACGAGACGGGTTCCGCTCTCGACGGCAACAAACCCGGGTTCACCGCCACGGTGCGAGGCGTCCATGCCGAAGCTCGCATTCTCTCCGGCTCCGCGATGGCCACTGGCGATAAAAAAGGTGTCCGCGCTGGCGATCAAAGCCTGTTGCCTCGCAGAGAGCTCACGGCCCCGGATCGGTTCGCCGGGCGTATTCCCCTCGACACGGTGCCAATTCCGTTCACGGATGTATTGGGGACAATTGCCAAACGACTGGTCGACAGCGAAAACGAGCGCGCCGCTCCCATCGTCCTTGATCCGGCCGTTCACACGGTTGCGCCGCCGTGTCGCCAATTCGATGCCGAGGATCCCTATGTCGGCATTGGGTACCAACCGCTCGAAGAGAGCATCACCGGGACTTGGCTTTGCGTCGATAACAAGTGATTTCGGATCCGGCGAGGTGACGAAGCCATCCGGTCCGGTCAGCAGGGTCGCCCACGGACGGTCCCGGTCGTCGCGGGCGGCAACAACGAGAAAGGGCAGGGCGGTGTGAAAGTCACGGTGCTGCGCCGGAAGATAGGGACGAACGACCTTGCGCGCCCATTCCTCGATCTCGCCGACACCGAGACGGCGCTGGACCTGTCGTTCGCCCTCGTGGAACGGGGACGCTTCAGTCATGGTGTCAGCACTCACGGCTTTCACTCCCTTACCCTCTGCGGTTGGAGGCTCCGCGTCAGACCGCGATGAATTCGATACGGACGCCGCCGGGGATCGCCGTCATCATGTGCCTGACCGGACCATCGCGAAGCGGTTCCGGGGCGAACTCGATCTCGACGCCGTCCGTGTTCTTCAGCTTGTCATGCAGCGTGTCGAGCGCGTCCTGGCTGGCGACCTTGAGCGCCATGTGATGCAGACCGATTACGTTCTTACGATCGAAGGCCACGGCATTCGCCGGATCCGAGGCTTGCCACAGGGTGATCATGACCGTGCCGTCGGATACGAAGATGGCGGGGTAATCCGGCCGTTCGCCGACTTGGTCATATCCGAGAGTTTGCGTGAAAAACGCGGCTGTCTTGGCGAGATCCGGAACGGTCAAGCCGACATGATGGACGCCTTCGGTGGCGGCTGTATCAGACATTTTAGAACTCCTCCAGTTGGTGCGGATGGCACCGCAACATTTGAACTGTTCACAGATTATTATTTTTTAGTTCAAAGGGAATATGCGACAATTGAAATTAATTATTCCATTTTGTGGAATTATAATGGATCGATTGCACACGATGTCCGTGTTTGTCGCGGTCGCGGAGGAGATGGGTTTCGCGCCCGCTGCACGGCGTTTGAACATGTCGCCGCCGGCCGTCACCCGCGCGGTCAGCGCGCTGGAGCAACGGCTCGGTGCCAAGCTACTCCATCGTACGACCCGCGCGGTGCAACTGACGGAGGCTGGGCAGCGCTACCTCGTCGACTGCAAACGGGTACTGGCCGAAGTCGATGAAATTGACCAATCCGCTGCCGGAATTCACGCGTCGCCGCGCGGCAAGGTGACCGTGACCGCCTCGGTCCTCTTCGGCCGCATGGTCGTGGTGCCGATTCTACTCGACTTGTTGGAGCAGTACCCGGACATCGAAATCGACGCCTTCTACGTCGACCGCGTCACCAATCTCATGGATGAGGGACTCGATGTCGCTGTGCGTATCGCGGACCTCCCCGATTCCGGGCTCTCGGCCGTACGTGTCGGCAGTGTGCGGCGGGTTCTGTGCGCGGCACCGCAATATTTGGCAGAGCGGGGAAGCCCCGACACGCCTTCCGGCCTCGCGACGCATGACCTGATCGATTTCGTCAACCTGACCCGCACGAGTGACTGGAACTTTGTCGAGGATGGCAAGGTGACGTCAATGCGGCCGGGCGCGCGGTTTCGCGTGAATAACGGGGACGCAGCGATCGCGGCTGCGGTTTCCGGTCGCGGTATAACCCGGGTCCTGTCCTACATGATTGCGCCGCAACTCGCGGACGGGTCGCTCGAACTGGTGCTTGACGCCTTCGCTTTGCCGCCGGTGCCTGTACATGTCGTGCATAAGGAGACCGGGCAGCCCTCCGCCCGGGTGCGCGCCGTGTTCGATTTTCTAGCCGAGCGGTTGCGGGCAGACGAAGGACTCGATCACTGAGGATCAGTGGAGATGCGGTGGGCAACCCCAGCCGTCAGCAGGGTTTGTGATGCGGGCAGCCAGAGATTCGGCGGGACCGCATCATGCATGCGCGCAAGGAAGGCCTCGTCGACACCCCGGGACCGAAAATAGGCGCGATCGCGCTGCTGTTCGGTGTCGATATCCGCGAACGGGATAGGATAGGCCGCATCGATGCGGTAGCGGTGAAAGCCGAGGCGGGCGTCCGGCGCGACCGTCCGGACCCGGCCGGCGATGTAGGCGCGGGTGCAGGCCGAAAAACAGTCGCCTGTCACATGGGTGGCCAGATTGTTTGCCGCGATGACCTTACCGACCCCACGGCCTTCGAAGATGTTGCCTCCCGAGCTCGTTAGGACAATTTTTGTGACACCGGGTTGATCGGCCAGCAGGGTTTCCAGCTTTGCGGTCGCGCCGCGCTCGAAACTGCCCTCGAAATACAGAGTGCTGCCCTCGAGGCGGAGCGCGTAGCGGCCCGCCCGTTCGCGGGCAAGGTCGAGTCCGAGCGAGAAGGTCGGTGGCGCGATAAAACTGGTCTGCAGGGCGGTGAAGGCGCTCGAAAGCGTGAACAGGAGGCAGACAGCGATGCCGAAATAGACGCCATAGGCTGGGATCATATTACCGTCGATGCGCTGATACCGGTCGCTGGCCCGCAGGACTCCAACGACTTGCCACACGAAAACCCCGCCATGTGCGACGAGGATGAAGAGTAGACAAGTGGCGATCGCGATGTTCGACGACTTTAGGACTGGCGGATGGGTCAGGGGTGCGGCAAGGAAGACTGTAATGCGAACGAGGATGAGATTTATCCAGAAGGACAGGGCGAGTGGTAGCGCACCCCGCCAATGCGCGCCCAGATACCCTCGAACCGAATTTTGGTGTTGCTTAACCGTCGCTCCGGTCATGCGCACCTCCGCGTGGCTGAAACCTAGCATGAGTGCCTCGATTTGTGCGGATTCCCAGGGGTGGTTATGATTCCGCCGATCAAGGAGAAGGAGTTGGACGCATGAGTGCGGCGGCAGAATTCGAAGAAGGATATGTGTCGACGGGTGCGACGGCGGAACGCGCACCGGGGCCGATCGGTGGGCCGGCAGCCTGGCGTGGCGCCGATATGGCGGGCCGCAAAGGTGAATGGCTCTACACGCTGTCGGATGCGGAAGTCACGGAACTTGATGACGCGATGCGCCGCACGCGTGACGGGGAGATCATCGATGTTGGCCGGGACGATTATGCGTTGCCGACGCTGGGCGCCATCTTTGACGATATGCGTCGCGAGTTGCTGCACGGGCGCGGCTTCGTGGTGCTGCGCGGCATTCCCGTGGGCCGTTACGACATCGAAGAGTCGATAAGAACCTACTGGGGGATCGGTAAGTATTTCGGCAATGCACGTTCGCAGAATGGTAAGGGCCATGTGCTGGGCCATGTCTGCGATCTCGGCGCGCGCTACGATGCCTTCAAGAACCCCGGTAAGGCGCGCATATACCAGACCAAGGTGCGGCAACTGTTCCACACCGACGGGGTCGATATCGTCTCGTTGATGTGCTTGCAAAAGGCGAAGGCGGGTGGTGAAAGCAGTATCAGCAGCTCCGTCTATGTCCATGACGAAATGTACCGGTGCGACCAGGATCTTTGGGCGGCGATGTATGAACCGTTCTGGCGCGACCGTCGCGGCGAGGTGCCGGCCGGTAAGAAACCCTACTACCCCTCCGCCATGTTCCACTATCACGAGGGACGGCTGTCGACGACCTATTCGCGTGATTACGCGGAATCCTGTGACCGCTTCCCGGAACTGCCGCCGATGACCGAACGGCAGGTCGCGGCGCTGGATCTGTTCGACGAAATCACCGAGCACAAGGACACGCGGCTCGACATGGAGTTCGAGCCCGGTGACGTGCAGATCCTGCACAATCACCAGATTCTGCACGCCCGCAGCGATTTCGAGGATTGGCCGGAGATCGAACGCAAGCGCCATCTGCTGCGCCTCTGGCTCAGCCCGGACGATGGCCGCCCGCTCCCGGACAGTTTTCTGGAACGCTATCTCAGCATCGAGATCGGCCAGCGCGGCGGCATCAGTGTGCCGGGTATGGAACTGAACGTACCGCTGGAGCCGGTTTGACAGAACGCCTGCTGTTTTGCTGATGAACCTCGGATCGCAAACTAACGCAGGCTAGGCCGCAATCGTCCCGACATCGTCCGGTACGATCAGGGATGCTGCCGTCCGCGCGACAATGTCGTCAGGCGTGAAACCGGGTGCGACTTCTTCCAGAACGAAGCCCTGATCCGTCACCGCAATCACCGCCATCTCGGTGAACACCTTGGTGACACAGCCCTTCGTCGTCAGCGGATAGGTTAGGTCTTCGACCAGCTTCGGCGTGCCGTCCTTGTCGGTCTGGCTCATGGTGATGAAGACGCGCTGTGCGCCGACCGCAATGTCCATCGCGCCGCCAATGCCGCCGACATGGCGGTCGGGCAGGCGCCAGTTGGCAAAATCGCCATTGTCCGCAACCTGATAGGCGCCGAGGATGGCCGCATCGAGTCGGCCGCCGCGGGCCACGACGAAGGAGTCCGCGTGGTGCACCAATGCTGCGCCTTCGATAAGGGTGATCGGGCCCTTGCCGGCGCTCATCAGGTCGGTGTCGACATCCTCGTCGGCCGGGCGAGGCCCCATGCCGATGATGCCGTTCTCGCTATGAAACAGGATATCGCGCCCCTCGGGGATGTAGTTGACGGCCAGGGTCGGGATGCCGAGGCCGAGATTGACGAGCCAGCCATCCTCCAATTCGGCGGCGACCCGTTTGGCGATCTGCTCGCGGCTCAATCCTCTGCGCTCACTCATGCCAGGCGCCCTCCCAGGCTTCGGGTTTGTAGCGGCCGGTGACGACATAGCGGTCGACGAAGACGCCCGGCGTGATGATCTCGGCCGGTGCCAGGTCGCCGAGCGCGACCTCCGCGTCGACCTCGACGATGGTGTGTTTCGCGGCCATCGCCATGACGGGGTTCATGTTCTGCGAGGCCAGGCGGTAGATCAGGTTGCCGCGCGGATCGACCTTGTGCGCCTTGATCAGCGCGACATCGCCGGGCAGGGCGGTCTCGACGATATATTCCTGGCCGCCGACCATATGGATGGGTTTGCCTTCAGCGATCTGCGTGCCGACCCCGCTGGGGGACAGGATACCGCCCAGCCCGGCGCCCGCAGCCCGCATCCGTTCCGCCAGGATGCCTTGCGGCACGATTTCCAGATCAACCTTGCCGGCCTCATAGAGTTCCTTGAAGACGTCCGATTCCCGGCCCCAAGGGAAGCTCACGATGACCTTGGCGACGCAGCCTTTTTCCAGCAGGCGGGCGACGCCAAAGCGGCCTGCGCCGGAACTGTTGTTCACGATCGTTAGGTCGCGCAATCCGCGTTCGCAGACCCCATCGATAAGTTTCTCGGGAATGCCCGACAGGCCGAAACCGCCCACCAGCACCGTATCACCATCCTTGAGGCGGTCGAGCGCCGTGTCGATTGAGTCGAATTTCTTCTGCTTCATGCCCTGCTGCATCCCGCGGTGGCCCACGGAACGGTAGCGCAATGCCTCTGGCGCCTCAAATTCCCACGGTGGACAAGCCGGCTGCAATGTCAGAGTTTGTCGGCGCTCTTATCGAAAGGTAACCGATCCGATGAACGCTTGTCCCTGCGGCTCCGGCAAAACGCTCGACGAATGCTGCGGCCAATATTTCGAAACTCTGGCCGCGCCGACGGCACTCGCCCTGATGCGCTCGCGCTACACGGCGCATGTGCTCGGCAAGGCGCAGTATCTGCACGACACATTGTCGACGAAGCCGCGCGTCGGTTTCGACGTCGCGGAGTACGAAGCGCATCATGGCGAAATCACCTGGACTGGGCTGGAGATCCGCGGCACCTCCGGCGGCGGCGAAGAGGACGAGGCGGGGACGGTAGAGTTCGTCGCCCGCTGCAAGGACAAGGACGGTCCCGGCATGCAGCATGAGCTGTCTTCTTTCATCCGGGAGGAGGGCCGTTGGGTCTATGAGGACGCGGTCCCGAACCCGAAACCGGCGACCCGCACGGTGCAGAAGGTCGGCCGCAACGAGCCGTGCCCCTGCGGCTCCGGAAAGAAATACAAGAAATGCTGCGGCAGGGCGGCTTAGGAGGGGGAAGGTATGGCAACCGAAGCCTGGACAGGAACGTACGAGGAGCTGCCCCTTGGCGCGTCGGAAACCAGTTCCCAATTGATTGACGGCGGCGCGATCGACAAATTCGCTGACGCGATTCAGAGCTTCAATCCGATCCATATGGATGGCGAATGGGCGCGCGAGAACACCCCGTATCCTGATCGGATCGCGCATGGCGTGATGACCACGGCGCTGATGTCGAAACCGCTGGTGCAGTTCTGCGAGCGTTACAAGATCCGCACCGCGTTGTTGTCCTCGTCATCAAAATATATCCGCGCCGTCGTCGCCGGCGACACAGTGACGACGGAAATCCGCTTGGCGGAGAAGACGGATGAGAAAAAGCGCATCCGCTTCGAGGTCGAGTCGAAGAACCAGAAGGGCGAGGTCGTGATGGTCGGCGAACTGCTGGAGCAGTGCCTCTAACGCAGGGTGTCGGCTTTGGCCGAAAGCGGACCCTAATTCGTGCGATGGAACGGTCTATCGCCGGCGACCGTCACCCGGTGCCCGTAGCGTTCGTCCGGCCAGTAGTCCCACATCGCGAGATGCTGGGTGCAGCGATTGTCCCAAAAGGCGATCGAGTTTTCCCGCCACTGATAGCGGACCTGAAATTCCGGCCGTTTCATATGCTGGAATAGGAAGGTCAGCAGCGCGTCGCTCTCCTCTCGTTCCATGTCCAGAATGGTCGAGGTAAACGTCTCGTTGACATAGAGTGCCTGACGGCCGGAGACGGGGTGGGTCCGAACGACCGGGTGTATGGCTGTCGGGAAAGACATGTCGTCGTCGCTTACGCCCTTGTCCGAATAGCGACCGCGAAAGGCGTGTTCCGACTCGTGCAGGGCCTGGCAATCGCAGAGAAACGCTTTCATCTTTTCCGACAAGGCGTCGTAGGCGGCGTACATGTTGGCGAACAGGGTATCGCCACCCGAGCTGGGGGTGCGATGAATTTGCAGCATCGTGCCGAGCGGCGGTTCCTCGTCGCAGGATACGTCGGTATGCCAATCGGCGCCGTTGTTCACGAAAGACTCGCCGTGCGTGTGAATGACGAAGAGTTCCGGATGGTCCTCGTTCTTCGCCGCTGCCGGATGCACGTGAAGCGGGCCGAACCGCTTGGCGAAGGAAATTTGCTGTTCCGGCGTCAGTTCCGGCTGATCCCGGAAGAACAGGACATTGTGGTTGGCCAGCGCCCGGCCGAGATCATCGATCTGCGCCGCGGAGACGGGCTTGGTCAGGTCTACGCCTTCCACCTCGACGCCGATGACTCGGGTGACCGGCGTCACGCGGATCGTGTCATATACGGTGTCCTGGCGCGCATTCGACAGGGTTTGCGCCCGGTCCAATTTGCCTTCATGCAACGGTCGCATTTCCATGACGTCACCTCTCCCAAAATCGACATCGCCCCGCTGTCCAGGGGCAACGGGGCGATGCTAGCCAATTTTCGTGGGGTGGAGAAGCGTCTCCGGCCGTCAGCGCCGGCTAGGCGGCACGGATCGATTCCAGGAAGTTATCGACTTGCTGCCGCAGGGCCTTCCCTTGTTGGGAGAGCGTGTCCGCGGCATCCAGAACTTGGCTGGCAGCCTGTCCGGTCTCACCGGCAGCCTCGTTCACCTGTGCGATGTTGCCCGTGATTTCATTCGTTCCCGCCGTTGCCTGCTGAACGATCGATGCAATCTCCCGTGTTGCCGAGCCTTGTTCGT
>JAPPPC010000198.1 GCA_028817685.1 Rhodospirillaceae bacterium | reverse complement strand
CACGCAACCTGTTGGGTATGAGTTATTGCATCGTCGGGATGATTCAGGCTGCGGCGGGCTTCTTTTCATATTTCGTCATCCTTGCCGTCGGCGGCTGGCAATGGGGTGACCACTTACCCGCGACCGACCCGCTGTACAGAACCGCAATAACAGGGTTCTTTGCATCAATCATCATTTGTCAGGTTGCCGATGTCCTGATCTGCCGGACCCGCCGCCAAAGCATCCTTTCGGCGGGCATATTCTCCAACAGGTTGGTCTGGGGCGGGATCGCCGCGGAACTCGCGCTTCTCGCCATGATCGCCTACATCCCGGCCTTCAACACCTTCTTCGGCACGGCGCCGCTGGAAAGCTGGCACTTCCTTCTCAGCGTGCCGTTCGCATTGTTCATACTGTTTGGCGACGAACTGCGCCGGGTGTTCGTCCGGCGCGACAATTCATTCGTGCTGCGCTGGTTGAGCTAGTAGCGCCCGAAAATTGGTGTTGCGCTCCGCTTTATCCGGTCCATTGGTTCCAATCGACAGTGTCCCGTTTCCTGTAGCCGTGCGATCTTCATTGCGCTGTGGATGAACTTCCGACATGGGTCACAAATCCCCCTCAACCGAGGCTGCCAAGAACGTCCGAACCGAACGGCCCAAAGCACGTATCCCGTCAGGCTGATTGAACCAACGAGAGCGCTCACTAGCCATTTGCCGCCCTCCGCCACCCGTGGCACTCTCCTCCCCTCACCGGGAGGAGGTCAGCCATGCACGCGCCCAGCGACCCGTTCGACCCTCGGCATTTCGCCGAGGTGCGCAAGCCGCTCGACCAGGCGTCGACCATGCCGCCCTGGGTCTATACCTCGGACGAATTCTACCGGCGCGAGGTCGACAGGATTTTCATGAAGGTGTGGAACTTCATGGGACATGTGGATCAGGTGCCCAACCCCGGCGACTATGTCGCGCTGGAGTTCGTCGGCGTGCCCTTCATCATCTGCCGCGACACGGCGGGCGAATTGCGCGCCTATGCCAATTCCTGCCGCCATCGTGGCTCCAAGGTCGCCATCGGGTCCGGGAACGTGAAGGAGTTCATGTGCCCCTATCACGGCTGGTGCTACGGGCTGGACGGGCGGCTGACGGCGACCGTCGACATGGACCGCACCGCCGGTTTCTGCAAGGACGACTTCGGGCTGACCCCGATCAAGGTCGATACGTGGGGCGGCTTCCTTTTCGTCAATTTCGATCCGGACAGCGAAAGCCTGGCGGACTATCTGGGCGATCTGCCGGACAATCTCGCCTCGCATCGCCTCGCCGACATGGCCAATGTGCGGACCGTCGAATGGGAGCTGAACCACAATTGGAAGCTGTTCGTCGAGAACGCCAAGGAGAGCTATCACATCGCCGTCGTGCACCGCGAGACGATCAACCAGGTGGCACCCGTCACCTCGGCGGATTACACGGTGTCGGACACGGCCGGGCAGTACTGCACCACCTTCGCCACCCATGAGGGCAGCATGGCGCTGCTGAAGGACGATCCCGGCTTCCCGCCCATCGAGAGTTTGGAAGGGCGCTACCGGCAGGGCACTTACGCGCCGATGATCTATCCGATGACCTATCTCGCCTGCACCATCGACACGGCCTGGTTCCTGCAGCTTTTCCCGATGGGGCCGAACAAGACCAAGCTGGTGCATGGCGCCTGCTTCCCGCGCGACCGGCGCGACCGGCCGGATTTCGAGGACCGGGCGGCGAACTACTACAAGCGCTGGGACCGCACGATCCTGGAGGATATCGAGGCCGGCGACCATCAGCAGGTCGGCATCGCCTCGCCCTTCGCCCAGCCCGGCCGGTTCTGCTTCCGCGAACCGCTGGTCCACCAAATCGACAATTGGATTCTCGACAGGGTGCTCGACTGATGGCCACGACAAAACAAAAACGCACGCGCATGCCCGCCGGCTGGGGACCGCCGCCGAAGCGGATTCGCCTGCATATCGAAAATGTCCGCGAGATGGATCTGGTCTACAAGATCACGGAGGACCGGTACGCCGCAGCCGCCGCGCGGCACAAGATTCTGGCGCGGCGTATCGA